>JABDQU010000070.1 GCA_013042105.1 Boseongicola sp. | reverse complement strand
GCCGGGCCGAGGATCGAGGCGTTTTGGTTCAGGGTGTGGAAGGCGCGCGTGATGTGGGATTTCGTGACGGCGGGGATGTCGGCGCCGATGACGAGGGTGGGGCCGGTGGTAGAGCGCAGCATCCGGGCCATGCGGTCGCCGAGATTTCCGGGGCCTTGTGGCAGGCGCGTGATGTGTCCGGGCCAGATGCGGCTTTGCAGGCCTTCGCGGTCGGGCGAGACGGCGAGGATGAGGTCCCAGCGCGGATCGTCAAGGCGGCGGATCAGGCGGCGGGTCTGGTGGCGAAACCACCATGCGGCAGTCGTGAGGCCGATGTCGCGTCCGAGGCGGGTTTTCACGCGCCCCGGTTTGGGTTCTTTGAGCATAATGACGAGGGTTGGTCGTCTCACAGGGGACGAACCATTTCCTGATGGGGCAGGCCTGCGTCGAGGAATTCGTCGCCTTCGGGGGTGAAGCCGAGAGCTTCGTAAAAGGCGATGGCGTCGATCTGTGCGCCGAGGCGGGCTTCGGTGATGTGGGGTCGCGCCGCGAGGTCATCGAGGGCGGCGCGCATGATGGCGGCGCCGATGCCGTGGCCGCGGTAGGGTTTCAGCACGGCGAGACGCCCGATTTTGCCGGTGCTGCCCTTTTCCAGAACGCGGGCTGTGCCGATGGGGGTTCCATTGTCGGTGGCAAGGAGATGTGTGGCCTGATCGTCCATCCCGTCGAGGTCCTCGGCCAGTGCGATGCCTTGTTCGTCGACAAAGACGATTTTGCGCACCCTTTGGCAGGCAGCGATATCGTCGGTGATTGTGATTTCAGCCATGCGCGTCAGCTTGCGAAATAGTCGTCTAGAATGCGGGCGTAGATAGCTTTCAGACCGTGGATATGCGGGATTTCGACCCGTTCATCGACCTGATGCATGGTTTGCCCGACAAGGCCAAACTCGACCACGGGGCAATGGGATTTGACGAAACGCGCATCCGAGGTGCCGCCGGTGGTCGACAGTTCGGGGGTGACGCCGGTTTCGGCTTTGACGGCGTTTGTGACGAGATCCGAGAGCGCGCCGGGGGGTGTCACGAAGCTTTCGCCGGATACTTTGGTTTCCATCGCAAAGTCGATGCCGGTGTCGGTCGCGATTTTGGCGGTTTGCTCTTCAAGCCAAGCCGTGAGACTGGCCGAGGTGTGGGTGTCGTTGAAGCGGATGTTCACTGTGGCGCGGCAGGTGGCCGGGATCACGTTGTTGGCCGGGTTGCCGGTGTCGATCGTCGTGACGGCCAGCGT
Source organism: Boseongicola sp. (assembly GCA_013042105.1). GTDB lineage: Bacteria > Pseudomonadota > Alphaproteobacteria > Rhodobacterales > Rhodobacteraceae > Boseongicola. The sequence continues at coordinate 16,740 of JABDQU010000070.1, read as the reverse complement.
GGAGGCTCCGAAATGGTCGGTGCCTTCGTCCAGCGGCTGGGAGGCGAGGCGGTCCATCAGGCGGGCAAGCGCGGGCACCGGGTTTCTGGCGCGCTCGGGGTAGGCCGAGTGGCCCTGCACACCGGTGGCGGTGAAGAATGCCGTCATCGAGCCGCGCCGCCCGATCTTGATCGTATCGCCAAGCGTGGTGGGACAGGTCGGCTCGCCGACGATGCAGACGTCCATCGCCTCGCCATTGGCGTCCATCCAGTCGAGGATTGCGCGGGTGCCGTCGATGCCGTCGCCTTCTTCGTCACCGGTGATCGTGATCAGGATTGCGCCCTCGGGCGGGTTGGTTTCAGCGCGTTCAACGGCGGCGGCAACAAAGGCGGCGACGCCTGATTTCATATCCGCCGCGCCGCGTCCGAACAGGGTTGTGCCGTCGATATGCGCGCTGAATGGCGGGTGTGTCCAGTCGGCAGGGTCACCGACCGGGACGACATCGGTATGGCCGTTGAAGCCGAAGGTTTTCGCATGACCCCTGGGGCCAAAACGGGCGATGAGGTTCAAGATGCCGCCACGGTCGGCGCGGAATGTCTCAAATCCATGGTCCTGCAAAAGCGCTTCCAGCAGCGGGATCGCGCCTTCATCGGCAGGCGTCACAGAGGCGCATTTTATCAGGCGGGCGGTGAGGTCGGCGGGATCAATACTCATGGGGGAAGTGCTACCTTGGCGGCGCGGCGACTTCAACGCCCTCGGGCAAGGAGAGCGCTGGCCGCAGCGGGCAATTCAGAGGCGTGATCGATAAAGGCCGCCGCTCCGACCCAGTCTTCGGGCGTGCCATAGCCCCAGCGCACGGCGATGGCGGCCATGCCCACTTCGGCCGCAGCACCCATATCGTGATGCCGGTCGCCCACCATGACCGAGCCTTCAGCCGTCTCGCCGGTTTGGTCCAGCGCATAGGCCAGAAGATCGCCCTTCCAGTTGCGCGTGCCATCCAGTTCGGGGCCGAATTCTGCCGTCATGAAAGGGGCAAGACCGAAATGCGCGGTGATTTTCGTGGCATAGGCGTGCGGTTTCGCCGTCATCAGATAAAGGCGTAAACCCGCATCGCGCATTGTTTGAAGCGCGGGGATCACACCATCGTAGACCTCGGCATCATACATGCCTGACGCCGTGTAGTGGTCGCGGTAAGCGGCCAGAATGGGTGCGGGATCAGCAATCCCAAGCTTGGTGAAGCTATCCACAAAAGGCGGGCCAATCATCCAAGTCAGATCACTGGTGGCATGGGTATCCATGCCGTTCAGCGCAAAGGCATGCGCCAGGGACCCGGTGATCCCGGGGCGCGAATTCATCAGCGTGCCGTCAAGATCGAGAAAAACCGCGCTCATGACTTGCCCTCGAAGAACGGCGTCATCTGCGCGACGATCACCGCATTGTCGTCCAAAGCACGCTGCATGAGTGCCCGTTCCTCCGCATCAATCTCGTGACCTTCCGCTTCGCGCTCTTCGATCGTGCCGTAGCCTGTCACATCCAGAGGGGCCACATCTGCCTTCTTCAAAACCGCAACCGCTTCGCGCACGGCTTCGGCCTCATCAACGCCGGTGGCATAGCAGACCAGAGCGCCCCCGGTTGCGTTCTTCGGCAGGCCGTCGCCGTCTTTGCGACCGATTTGAATAAGAAGCGTGAAGACCTGCTGGGGCCGGGATGTCTTGTCTTTTGCCATGGCTCTTCGTCTGTCAGAGCCAGCGCATGGGTGCAAGTGAGCAGATCGTCTATCCCCAGGGGATCAGTGCAGCAGAGGAGGGATCGCCTGGAACAAGCCCTTCCGGGCGTTCGCAAAGATAGCGAAACCCAGTAACCGCAGGTCCCGAAACCGTGTCAGCGCGCGACCAGAGCACGCCAGCCTCTTTTGCGTCTACTTCCGACAATATGGCGGCGATCAGGGCGCGTTCGCCACTGCCGTCAAGCTCGGACAACACCCCATCGCGTGAAACCGTAAGGCAATCGGCAAGCTTCACGGGCGGATCAAGCTCAATCCGTCCTGCAAGCTCTGCCACACGAAATCCGTTCATCAAGGCCGCACGCAAGGGTGGATCGGCCAAGGCATATTGCGCGTGAAAGGCGTTCCAGTTCCAAAACAACGTGTCGGGCGGATCGTCTGCCTGAAGGATATCGGTCAGCACCAATGCTGTCGCCAGGACAAACACCGGAAAATCATCATCCGGCATGGCAGCAGCCAAAAGAACCGAGGTGTGAACCTCGAAATCCTCCGGATGACGGAACCTGACACCGTCAGCAATAATTCGGTCCAGCACATCGTCGCCGTTTCCCGCCGAAGACGGGAAACCGGCAATCATGCGCAACCGGGTCTCTTCAGGCGTGCGACGGATCAAAGACCTTAAGTCGCCAATCGCCTGGCGTGTGCGGAAAACATCCGCTGAACTCATAAACATGACATATCTCTAACGAATGCCCGTGTTCATTTAAGGGCGCGCGCAGGGCATTTCAGGGATAATACCGCGACCGGTTCACCCTTCTTTGGGTCTGATACATCCTCGGGGGTGAATTTGCCGAATGGCAAAGAGGGGGCCGAAAGCCCCCTCTGTCCGAATAAATCTAATGCGCCATCAGGCGCACATTTGGATCAGTCGCGCAGCAGTTCGTTGATCCCGGTTTTTGAGCGGGTGCGCTCGTCCACGCGCTTGACGATCACTGCGCAGTAAAGGTTGATCCCGTTCTTCGAAGGCATCGACCCAGCCACGACAACCGAATAGGGCGGCACTTCGCCATACATGACTTCGCCGCTCTCGCGGTCCACGATCTTGGTAGACTGGCCAATAAACACGCCCATCCCCAGAACCGAGCCTTCGCGCACGATGCAGCCTTCAACCACTTCCGAGCGCGCGCCGATGAAACAATTGTCTTCGATAATCGTCGGACCAGCCTGCATTGGCTCCAAGACGCCGCCGATCCCAACGCCGCCCGACAGGTGAACGTTCTTGCCGATCTGCGCGCAAGAACCAACGGTTGCCCATGTGTCGACCATGGTGCCTGTGTCCACATAAGCGCCGAGGTTCACAAACGATGGCATCAAAACAACGCCGGGCGCGATATAGGCGGACTTTCTGACCACACAGTTCGGCACAGCGCGAAAACCAGCCGCGCCCCACTCGGCGTCGCCCCAGTCCTTCCACTTGCTGTCGACCTTGTCCCACCATGCACCACCTTGAGCCGAGCCCGACTGACGTTCCATGTCTTTCAGTCGGAACCCCAGCAGCACGGCCTTCTTGGCCCATTGGTTCACGTGCCAGACCCCGTCCTCACCGCGTTCCGCAACGCGCAAGTCACCGCCGTCCAATGCGTTCAGCGTGTCTTCGATTGCCTCACGGGTTTCCCCGGTGGTGGCGGGCGTGATCTCGTCGCGTGTTTCCCACGCGCTTTCGATTGCCGTTTCAAGCTGAGCGTTGGACATGTGTTTTCCCCTTGGACCTGTGGTTGACGCGCCATGTAGCGCGCAGCCGTCCAAAGAGCAATCAGTCGAAAGGACCGGGCGCGGGATTAGCGCCGCAGACCAGCACGCCGACGCTTTCCTTGGTGACGGGCCGATACGCGCCCGAAATCAGGGCGGCCAAAGCGGTTGCTCCCGCCGGTTCGACCCATTGACGGCACACCTGCCACAAAAGCCGCTGCGCTTCGGCAATGGCGTCATCGGTCACAAGCACCGTTTCAACCTGATGCTCAACGGCCAGCCCATAGCAAAGCTCTCCGATCCGCCGCGCGCCCAGCGCATTGGCGGCGATCCCACCGACCTCGACATCTACGGGCGCCCCCGCCTCCAAGGCCGCGTGCAGCGTCGGCGCACGTTCGGGTTCAACCGCGACGATATCCTTGCGCCCCTCAAGCCATGCCAGCGCCCCACCGATCAACCCACCGCCACCGACTGCGATCAGAACCGTGTGAGACGCCGTATACTGCGCCTCCCACTCGCGCATGACACTTCCCTGCCCGGCCAGTGTTTTTGGCGCATCATAGGCGTGGATTTGCATTGCCCCGGTTTCGGCCTCGAACGCCTGTGCCAACGCCAGAGCGTCCGAGTATTGCCCCGGCACCACATGCAAGTCGGCTCCTGTCTCGCGGATCAACGCGATCTTTGCAGCGCCCGCCAGTTCCGGCACGAAAATCGTCGCCTTATGCCCCAGTTTCCCTGCCGCATAGGCCACCGCCGCGCCGTGATTGCCCCCCGACGCGGCCACAACCCCCGCCTCCGGCACATCCGAGGTCAAAAGCGTGTTGAACGCGCCGCGCACCTTGAAGCTGCCGGTCAGTTGCGTGTTTTCAAGCTTTAGTTCGACCCGCCGCCCATCGATCAAAGCATGGCTTTCCATGACGGGTGTGCGATGGACAAACGGCGCGATCCGGTCGCCGGCGTCGGCAATCTCTTTGGGGGTCGGGGCCTTCATATCAACGCTCACTCGGGATTGGACAAGTTGCGCCCTTCCTGCCATGCAAAAGGACCGGGTAACAAGGAGCCGCCTTTATGATGGACGACAACCGCCGCCGCTTTCGCGATGCACATCAGGATATTGAGACAACCAAGGGCATTCCCGACACGCCTCAAACGCGGTCGTCGTCATATGCGCTGGCGTTTGCAGACCCTGATTTCCTGTGTCGCGACGAGTTGCGCCCGGTGCGTTTGCAGCTTGAGTTGCTGAAACCCGAGATGTTGATGGAAGAATACGGTGTGAAATCAACCGTGGTTCTGTTTGGCGGCGCGCGCATCCCTGATCCGGTGAACAAGGATCAGGCCCGCACCAAGACGCTTGCCGATCTGTCGTCGCAGTATGACGAAGCCCGCAAGTTTGCGCGCATCATCACGGAACGCTCGATGGCTGAAGGCAAGGGCGAGAACATCATCGTCACAGGCGGAGGGCCGGGGGTGATGGAGGCCGGAAACCGCGGTGCCGAGGACGCTGGCGGGGTGTCCATTGGTCTGAACATCGTCCTTCCGCACGAGCAGGCCCCGAACCGCTATGTCACGCCCGATCTGGCGTTCAATTTCCACTATTTCGGCATTCGCAAGATGCACTTTTTGATGCGCGCCGCAGCGATTGCGGTCTTCCCCGGTGGCTTTGGCACATTGGATGAATTGTTCGAGTCGCTGACTCTGATCCAGACGGGCCGGATGGAACGTGTGCCGTTCTTGCTGTTTGGTCGCAAGTTCTGGGAGACGATCATCAACTGGGACGCCTTGTCCGAAGCCGGGACGATCTCGGCGGACGACATCGACCTGTTTCGCTTCGTGGATTCGGCCGACGAGGCGATTGAGGTTCTGGACAACTGGCACCTGCCTGCGACCAAGCGGGATGGTATTCCGGGGCGCTGAGGGCTTGCGTCAAGGGCGCGCAGAGGCCACGTTAAGATGAGTTAACAACGAGAGGTTCGATATGGGTCTGATAGCATTTTTGATCATCGGTGGCTTGGCCGGTTGGCTGGCGTCTCAGTTCATGAACAAAAGCCAGGGTCTTTTGATGAACATCGTCGTTGGCATTGTCGGCGCTTATATCGGCGGTTTCCTGGGCGGAATGGTTGGATTGTCCGCAACCGGGTTTGTCGGCAGCATTATCATGGCGACAATCGGCGCGGTGGTTCTTTTGTGGGTGATCGGCAAGCTTAAGAAGGCTTAGCCCAAGCCCGCCTCGGCCGCGATTTCCTTGCGGGATTTGCGCGCGCGTTCGGTGGCCGATTTTAACTGACCACAGGCCGCCATGATGTCTTCGCCCCGCGGTGTGCGGATGGGCGAGGCATATCCCGCTTTGTAGATGATATCGGCAAAGGCCTTGATGCGCTTCCAGTCCGAACGCTCGTAAGGTGCGCCGGGCCATTCGTTGAAGGGGATCAGATTGATCTTCGCCGGGATGCCTTCGATCAGCTTGATCAGACGCCGCGCGTCTTCATCGCTGTCGTTCACGTCTTTCAGCATAACATATTCAAAGGTGATCCGCTCGGAATTGGAGGCTTTGGGGTAAGCTTTGAGCGCTTCCACCAGCTCGGCAATGGGCCAGCGTTTGTTGATCGGGACCAGCTTGTTGCGGATTTCATCCGTGGTGCCGTGAAAGCTGATGGCCAGCATGCAGCCGATTTCATCGGCAGTGCGCGCGATCTCGGGGACGACGCCACTGGTCGACAGCGTGATGCGACGGCGCGACAGGGAAATACCCTCGCCGTCCATCGCAATTTTCATCGCGTCGCGGACGTTTTCAAAGTTATAAAGCGGCTCTCCCATGCCCATGAGCACGATGTTCGACAACAGACGCGGACCAGCATCCCCGGTGCCCTGACCGGGTTCGGGCCATTCGTCCAGATCATCGCGCGCCACCATGATCTGGCCGACGATTTCACCAGCGGTCAGATTGCGCACAAGCTTTTGCGTGCCGGTGTGGCAGAAGGAGCACGTCAGAGTGCAGCCGACCTGACTGGAGATACACAGCGTGCCGCGATCGGTTTCGGGGATATAAACGACCTCGACCTCATGGCCGCCCGCGATCCGCACAAGATATTTGCGTGTGCCGTCTTCTGAGACGTTGCGGCTGACGACTTCCGGAATGGCCACGACGAAATGCTCGGCAAGTTTCGCGCGATAATCTTTGGAGAGGTTGGTCATCTCGGCAAAATCACGCACGCCCCAGTGATAGATCCACTGCCAAAGCTGGTTCACGCGCATTTTTGCCTGCTTTTCGGGGGTGCCAATCGAAATCAGGGCGTCTTTAAGAGCAGGGCGCGTTAACCCGACAAGGTTCATTGGTCCCTCCGGAATTTTCCGGGGGATCGTCAAAACGTCTTGAGTAATCGGTGCATCAGCAGCCATGGCGCGCGCCCTTTTGTCGGATCAAGTGGCGCATATAGGCGATCTTGGCGCGGAGTCCAAAGTTTTTCCCGACCGCACCGTTTCGCTATTTGGATATTTAAGAACAGAAGAAACACAATTTTAACAAAATTGTCGCCATCTGTGCGCGCGGTACAGGCAGGGATGCCGATGGCCGTAACAGGAGAAGCCTCCCGGCGGCGCAATGCCCCGGGAGGTCACTTTTTCGGCTTCTTCTGTTTCAAAATATCCCCGCCGGAGGCAACCGACATTCGTCAAGCGGTGCTTAACTTGAGCAGCGCGCCTCGGCATCTTCGATCATCGCGGTCGCGCCCAAAAGCGAGAAGGTGTCTTTGGTTTGTGTGCCGCGCGATGAGCGGGCTGTCAGCACGGCATTGGCGCCACGTTTCATGGCTGTGACGATCTTGGCGTCATCCGCAGGGGTTGCGGGCCAGGCGTATTCGCCTTCGGTGAACAGTTCATAAGACGACCCGGCGACTTCCATTGTTACGGTTGACCCTTCCGCGAAGGGGTAGCCGCCTGTGAAGCTGACTTCGCCTGCGATGTTTTGTGCGGGGCGATAGGTTACGAACAACAGGATATCGCCGCGGCGCACAGAAACGGTGCGCCCGTCGCGCGTATTCACTGTCTCTTTCGGAGCCGTTACGGCCCAGCATTCCTTTGGCTCGTCCCCTTCGAAAACCGCCCAGTCCGTGTCGGCGGCGACGCGGTTGGTGACTTCTTGCGCCATGGCACCGGCAGATGTGATGGCGAGGATGCTTGCGGTTAGGATCGCTTTGAATGGTGCTGTCATTGTTTGTGCCTTTGCCCGTTCTGACCCGCGCGCGCCCGTCTTTGCCGGCGTCGGCTGGTTGAAATGCCCCTTATCAATGGCGCATGAATAGCGTATCTCGGCGCTAAGATGGAACCCCCTGCGGCGGAAATTTGCCGTGTTCTTTTTCACGAGGTTTGTCATGGCAAATGCAGAGCTTTTAGTGGAAGCCACACGCGGTCCTTTTGTGGAATCTCGCCATATCGGCCATGCGGTGATAGCGCGCAGCGATGGTTCCATCGTCGAAAGCTGGGGCAATCCAGACAAGCTGGTCTTTGCACGGTCGGCGGCGAAGCTTTTGCAGGCCTTGCCGCTTGTCGAGAGTGGTGCGGGTGCGGGTCTTTCGCGTGAGCAGCTGGCACTTGCCTGCGCCAGTCATTCTGCCGAGCGGCGACATGTTGAAATGGTGCGGCGATGGTTGGGTGATCTGGGGCTTGATGAGCATGCCTTGTGTTGCGGGCCGCAAGCGTCGCGCGATGATCAGCTGGCGGAAGAGATGATCCGCGAGGGCGAGCCGGTGACGTCGGCTTTCAACTGGTGTTCGGGTAAGCATTCGGGGTTTTTGACGGTGGCGCGGCATTTGGGGGCTTCGCTGGACTATGTAGATGTCGATAATCCGGTTCAGAAGGCTGTGCGGGAGGCGTTCGAGGACATGACAGGGGAGGACAGTCCGGGTTTTGGGTTTGACGGCTGTTCCGCTCCGAATTTCGTGTCCAGTCTGAAAGGGATGGCTGCGGCGATGGCGCGGGTTGCGGTGGCTGAAGACCGGTCAGATGCGCGGGGGCGGGCTGCTGTTGCTTTGCGGGATGCCATGTTGGCGCATCCGGAGATGGTGGCGGGGCGCGGGCGCCTTGATACGGAGTTGGTCAAGGCCGCGAAGGAACCTGTCGTGCTGAAGTCCGGGGCGGATGGGTTTTATGTGGCGGTTCTGCCTCAGCAAAAGCTGGGCGTTGCTCTGAAAATCGCAGGTGGGGCGGATCCGGGAGCGATGGTTGCGATCACGGCGTTGTTGGTGCGTCTGGGTGTTTTTGAGGCGGATGACCCGCGAGTGGGTGCGTTTCTGACGCCAAAGATCCGGAATTGGGGCGGGCTTGAAGTGGGGATGTTGCGGCCTGCGGCGGGGCTGGTTTAGGGGCTCTGCCCCATCCGCCTGTGGCGGATTCCCCGAGATATTTTTTGCCAAAAAGAAAGTGTCAGACGAAATCTGATTTTGCGTAGCCTTGCAGGTAAAGGAGGCTTGTGAGGTCGCCGTGGTTCACTTTGATCGGGGCGGCGGCGGCGACTGTTGGTTTGGCATGAAGTGCCACGCCCATGCCAGCGCGGTGGATCATGGCGAGATCGTTGGCGCCGTCCCCGACGGCGACGGCGTCTTCGGTGGTGATGTTCAGGCGGGCCGTGATTTCGTTCAGGGCGTCGACTTTGGCTTCCTGACCGAGGATCGGGCGCTGGACTTTGCCGGAGAGGTGGTCGCCGTCTTCAAGGAGTGTGTTGGCGCGGTCTTCGTCAAAGCCGAGGCGGGCGGCTATGGCAGAGGTGAACTGGACGAAGCCGCCGGAGACGAGGGCCGCGTAGGCGCCGTTGGCTTTCATGGTTTTTAACAGCGTTTCGCCACCGGGGGCCAGCGTGATGCGGGTGTCGAGGACGGAGTTGATCACCGTGAGCGGCAGGCCTTTCAGGAGACCGACGCGTTCGTCGATGGCCGCTTCGAAGTCGAGTTCTCCGTTCATGGCGCGCGCTGTAATATCGGCCACGCGCGCGCCGACGCCAGCTTCGTCGGCCAGTTCGTCGATGCATTCTTGCCCGATCATCGTGCTGTCCATGTCGGCGATGAGAAGCTTCTTCTTGCGGTTTTTCGCCGGAACGATGTTGAGATCGACGCCCATCGCCGCGATCTCGGCGCGCACGTCGTCGAAGTTGGAAGGTGTTGTTTCGACGGGGAATTCCGCGGCTTCATCCGGGGCAAGCCATTGGGCTGATCCTGCGCCAAACGCGGTTTGAAGCGAAGTGACGAGGGCCGGGTCGAGGTTTGCAGGCGCGGCGATGAGGGAGATGGCGAACATGGGAGCCTTTGGGTTTCCGATGGTGAACAGGCAGGCGCGGGATGCGACGGTTTTTCGCCCTCTACCGTCATATTGGCGCTTGCGAAAGCCCCTGTCGCCCCGTAATGCCGTCCGTGGGACACCCTTCCCCAACGAAGGGCGCATATCTGTGAGGATATTCAGTGATGGATATAACGACACCGGCTACGCGGCCGGCTAATCCGCGTTTTTCTTCTGGCCCTTGTGCCAAACCTCCTGTTTTTGCTTTAAAAAATCTGGCTGACGCGCCTTTGGGGCGTTCGCATCGTGCAGCTGTGGGCAAGGCCAAGCTGAAGCTTGCAATCGATCAGACGAGGGCCGTTTTGGGTGTGCCCGACGATTACCTGATCGGGATCGTGCCTGCCTCGGACACCGGCGCGGTCGAGATGGCGATGTGGAACCTTTTGGGCGCGCGTCCCGTCGAGATGCTGGCTTGGGAGAGCTTTGGCGCGGGCTGGGTGACGGATGCTGTGAAGCAGCTGAAGCTGGACGCTGTTGTGCGCACGGCGGACTATGGCGAGATCGTTGATCTGGACGCTGTGGACTTCGACAAGGACGTTGTTTTTACGTGGAACGGCACGACCAGTGGCGTGCGGGTTCCGGCCTCGTTTGAGATACCGGCTGACCGTGCCGGACTGACGATTTGTGATGCGACGTCGGCGGCCTTTGCGCAGGAGTTGCCTTGGGATCGTTTGGATGTGGTGACCTACTCCTGGCAGAAAGTGCTGGGCGGGGAAGCCGCACACGGGATGATCATCCTGAGCCCGCGCGCTGTGGAACGTCTTGAAAACTATACGCCTTCCTGGCCATTGCCGAAGATTTTCCGTCTGACGAAGGGTGGGAAGATCATCGGGGGCATCTTTGAAGGCGCGACGATCAACACGCCATCGATGCTGTGTGTTGAGGACTATCTGCAGGCCCTGAACTGGGCCGAAAGCGTTGGCGGGCTGAAGGGTCTGATCGCGCGCGCGGATGCCAATGCGGGCGCGATCCATGCGTTTTGTGAGGCGCGTGACTGGATCGCCAATCTGGCGGACGATCCGGCATTGCGGTCGAACACCAGCGTCTGTCTGAAGTTCACGGACCCTCGGATTACTGATGGCGCGGTCTTTGCAAAAGCGGTGGCCAAGCGGTTGGAAGCGGAAGGTGTTGCGTTGGATATCGGAGCGTATCGCGACGCACCTGCGGGTCTTCGGATCTGGTGCGGTGCGACTGTCGAGACCAGCGATATCGAGGCGCTTTTGCCATGGCTCGACTGGGCTTTTGAAACTGAAATTGCAGCGCTGCAAGCGGCTGCCTGACCCCCAATTTCGCGTGTCGGTATGACGTCGGTAATACGTCGGTATCACGTCGGTGCGCCCGTTCTATGGATTAATGAAAATGCAAGACAAACCCAAAGTACTCGTCAGCGACAAGCTGTCTGAAACCGCCGTTCAGATCTTTCGGGATCGCGGCATTGATGTGGATTTCGAGCCGGGCCTTGGCAAGGACAAGGAGCGCCTGCTGGAGGTCATCGGCCAATACGACGGTCTGGCGATCCGCTCGGCGACGAAGGTCACCGAGAAAATTCTGGCTGCCGCGGACAATCTGAAAGTCATTGGCCGCGCCGGGATCGGGGTGGACAATGTGGACATCCCGAACGCCTCGAAAAAGGGTGTGATCGTGATGAACACACCTTTCGGCAACTCGATCACCACGGCAGAGCACGCGATTGCGATGATGTTCGCGGTGGCGCGCCAAATTCCCGAAGCGAGTGCTTCGACGCATGCGGGCAAGTGGGAGAAATCGCGGTTCATGGGCGTCGAGTTGACGGGCAAGACGCTTGGTGTGATCGGTGCAGGCAACATTGGCGGGATCGTGTGCGAGCGCGCTGTGGCGCTGAAGATGAAGGTCATCGCTTTTGATCCGTTCCTGAGCGAAGACCGGGCCGCGCTGCTGGGTGTGACGAAAGTTGATCTTGAGGAATTGCTGACGCGTTCGGACTTCATCACGTTCCATGTGCCGTTGACCGACAAGACGAAGAACATCCTGTCGCGCGAGAATATCGCCAAGCTGAAGCCGGGCGTGCGGATCGTCAATTGTGCGCGCGGTGGTCTGGTGGATGAGGACGCTCTGGCCGAAGCGCTGAAAGATGGTCGTGTGGCCGGAGCGGCGTTTGACGTCTTTGCGGTGGAACCGGCGACGGACAGCCCGTTGTTCAATTTGCCGAACGTGGTTGTCACTCCGCATCTTGGAGCCGCGACGACCGAAGCGCAGGAAAACGTCGCGCTTCAGGTGGCCGAACAGATGTCGGACTACCTTTTGACGGGGGCCGTGTCGAACGCGCTGAATATGCCGTCTGTCACGGCAGAAGAGGCTAAGGTCATGGGGCCATGGCTTAAGCTGGCGGGTCATCTTGGCGCCTTTGTCGGGCAACTGACCGATGAGCCGGTGCGCGCGATCAACGTGCTTTATGACGGGCAAGTTGCGGCCATGAACACTGCGGCTTTGAACGCAAGTGTCATTGCCGGGATCATGAAAGCCTCGAATCCGGACGTGAACATGGTGTCTGCGCCTGTGATTGCGAAGGATCGCGGGATTGATATCTCGACGACGACGCAGGACAAGACCGGCGCGTTTGATGCCTATATCAAGCTGACGGTCGTGACGGACGAACGCGAGCGTTCGATTGCAGGCACGGTTTTCTCCGATGGCAAGCCCCGGTTCATTCAGATCAAGGGCATCAACATCGACGCCGAAGTTGGCGCGCATATGGTCTATACGACGAATGAAGACGTGCCCGGGATCATCGGCGCGCTTGGGGCCACGATGGGCGCGAATGGGGTTAACATCGCGAACTTTACCTTGGGGCGCTCTACGAAGGGACAGGATGCGATTGCCTTGCTTTACGTAGACGAACCCGTGCCGGACACGGCCACGGCTGCTTTGAAGGAAACCGGGCTTTTCACGCAGGTGCGTCCGCTTCAGTTTGCGGTTGAGTAGGCATATTTGCGGAAACGGGGCAGGATCCATGCAAAACGTCTTGCCCCGATCCACTGCCGGACCTAAGCCAAACATATGACTGATCGAGTGTATGCCATAGGCGACGTGCATGGGCATCTGGAGCAACTTCAGATCGCGCATCGCCGTATCGCAATCGACGCCGCGTCGGGAGACGGCTCGTCGCCGGTCATTCATATCGGGGATTTGACGGATCGCGGGCCGAATAGTCGCGGTGTCATTCAGTTTCTGCTGGATGGTATGAACGAGGGCGCCGATTGGCTGGTGATCAAAGGCAACCACGACCGGCTTTTTTCGAATTACATTCGCACCGGCGAGACGACCGATGGTCGTTTGCGCAAGGATCTCAGCTGGCTCAGCCCGTCGATGGGCGGGCAGGATACGCTGCGGTCTTACGGTATCGAAAAGCGGACCTTGGAAAGTGCTGCAAAACTGCATGCGCGGGCCAAGAAGGCCGTGCCGGAAGAGCATATCCAGTTTATTGAGAAAATGCCTTTGTATCATAGGCTTGCGGGCATGATTTTTGTGCATGCAGGCATTCGTCCGGGTTTTCCGATGGACACGCAGGATGAAGATGATCTGTTGTGGATCCGCGACGAATTTCTGTGGCGGCTGGAAAGTCACGAGGCGCTGATCGTGCATGGGCACACCCCGATTGACGAGCCGACGCATTACGGCAACCGCGTGAACATCGACACCGGCGCGGGCTATGGTCACGATCTGGTGCCGGTGGTGTTCGAGGAAGGCGCGTGTTTCGCGCTGACCGATGACGGGCGTGTTCCGGTCGAGCCGCACTAGCGGATTTTGCGACGGCGCGCAGTTTTAAGACCAATAGGCTTCGGCAGACGGCACGCGACCATGCGTCAGGTAAAAGTCATCCAGCTGGGGCGGTGAAACACCGGCCTCGGAGAGCTGGACATGCGCTTGCCCGCGATGGTGGATCTGATGTTGAACGAGATGCAGCAACAGCGCTGCGACGTTTTCCTCGACCGGCCCGGAGTCGCGTTCCGTGGTTCGCATTTCGGCAATAGTGTTGTCATTTAAGCGACCACAGAAGGTCGCCAGCCGAATGTCGGCTTCAAGCTGAAGCCGCGCAAGATCGGATGCGATTGTGACCTCGTCGCGGTCAAAAACCGTGCGTCCTTTGCCGCCGGATTCAAGGGCGTCGAGATAATAGAGATCAACCTCGTAGATATGGTTCAGCGTTTGCGACAGCGTCGGGAAAAAGCCCGGACGTTTGGCGGTAAAAGCTTCGGCGGACAGGTTCTGGATGGATGAATAGAGGGTCGCATTGGCCCAGGCATTGTTCAATGACATGGCAAGCCATGGGGTCATGTATGCGTTCATCCGTGGAAACCTTTTTTCTGGACGTATCGATATTGCCGTGATTCCCTACGGTTATGCAACGCCGTGTTCTCCCATATTCGCTGTCAGTGATGATGCTTCTGGTCATGGCCGTGTGGCTCTTGTGGATCGGGCGCGAACCGATCTGCACCTGTGGTGTCGTCAAATTCTGGCACGGCGAAACCATGTCGAGCGAAAATTCACAGCATTTGTCGGACTGGTATACGCCAAGCCACATCCTGCACGGGGTTCTTTTCTATGCCGGATTATGGCTGGTGGCGCGACGTGTCTCGGTGCCCTGGCGGCTGACAATTGCAACCTTCATCGAGGTCGCATGGGAGATCGTCGAGAACTCGGATGCGATTATCGAGCGCTACCGAACTGTGACGATCTCGCTGGATTATTTTGGTGACTCTGTTGTCAATTCCGTGGCGGATGTTGTGGCGATGTGGATTGGTTTCTGGCTTGCCGGACGACTGCCGGTCTGGGCGAGCGTGGCCATCGTTTTCTTGTTTGAAGGTGTGACGATGTGGGTGATCCGCGACGGGCTGGCCCTCAATATCATCATGCTGCTCTATCCGCTGGATATCATCCGCGACTGGCAAGCCGCAGGTTAAGGATCAAGCCGCACAGTCTGCTCGATCGCCCCAAAGATCGACTGCCCGTCGGCGTCCTCCATCCAGATGCGCACATGATCGCCGGTCTGTAGAAATGGCGTTTCAGGCGCACCGCTCAGGATCGTCTCAACCATACGCTGCTCGGCGATACAGGAATACCCGCGCCCCCCTTGCGCCACTGGTTGCCCCGGCCCCCCGTCCGGATCACGGTTCGACACCGTTCCAGACCCGATCACCGTCCCCGCAGGCAGGGCGCGCGTTTTTGCGGCGTGGGCAATCAGATCCCCAAAATCAAACGTCATATCCACCCCGGCATCGGCCCGCCCAAAGGGTTCCCCGTTCAAATCGACGTTCAGGACGCCGTGCAACTTGCGTCCATCCCAGCCGGGCAAATCATCGGGCGTGACCGCCACCGGCGAACAGGCCGAAATGGGCTTGGAATGGACGAACCCAAACCCTTTGGAAAGCTCATCCGGGATCAAGTTGCGCAAGGATATGTCATTGAGAAGCATGATATATTCAATGAAACCGGCGGCTTCGTCAGCAGAAACGCCCTGATGCACAGCCCCGGTAACGACAGCCACCTCGGCCTCAAAATCCACGCCCCACTCAGCACGCCCTCCAATGTCATCGCCCGGCCCCGCAAAGACCGAAAGCCCCTGATACATCAAAGGATCACTCCAGAACCGCGCCGGCATCTCAGCCCCACGCGCGCGTCGAACCAGATCAACGTGATTCACATAGGCCGACCCATCCAGAAACTGAAACGCGCGCGGCAGCGGCGCGCCACAGTAGACGGCATCAAACGGAAAACCCTCAAACTCCGGAACCAGACGCTCCAAATCCAACGCCGCCTGCAAGGTTTCATCCGTGCAACAGCGATAGGTCTGCAGATTGTCCGATACAACAATCAACCGTCCGTCCAGGCCACCATGATCCAGCGATGCAATCTTCACAGCCTGCTACCCTTCTTCTGTTTAGAAAATATCCCGGGGGGAGCGCAGCGGGGGGCAGAGCCCCCAACCCGCCTATTTCTTTCGCTTTTGCAGCCAACGAAAGCCAACGATCAGTCCGACCGTTGCAATCACCCAGAAAACCAGATCGCCCATGTCACTTTTCTCCTGCTGTTCCGTCGAATTTCTTCTCCAGAGACGTCCAGCAGTCAATGTAATCGTCCTGTAGTGGCGCACCGTGGGCCGCAAATTCCGTCAGGTGTTGCGGAAACCGCGTCTCGAACATGAAAGACATCGTGTTTTCCAGCTTGGCGGGGCCGAGGTTCGAGGTCGTCGCTTTTTCAAACGCATCGCGGTCCGGGCCATGCGGCAGCATCATATTGTGAAGGCTCATCCCGCCCGGAACAAAGCCCTGTGGCTTGGCGTCGTATTCCCCGTAGATATTGCCCATCAGCTCGGACATGACGTTCTTATGATACCACGGCGGGCGGAAGGTGTTCTCGCTCACCAACCACCGTTCGCGGAACAGCACGAAGTCGATATTCGCGGTGCCGGGGTGTGATGAGGGCGCGGTCAGAACGGTGAAGATCGACGGGTCGGGGTGGTCGAACAGCACCGCGCCGACCGGGCAATAGGTCTTCAGGTCGTATTTCATCGGGGCGTAGTTGCCGTGCCATGCGACGATATCCAAAGGGCTCTGCGCGATCTCGGTTTCGTGGAACTGACCGCACCATTTGATCGTCAGTGTCGAGGTCACCTCGCGGTCCTCGAACGCCGCCACGGGGGCTTTGAAGTCACGCGGATTGGCCATGCAGTTGGCCCCGATTGGGCCGCGGCCGGGCAGTTCGAATTTCTGGCCGTAGTTCTCGCAGACAAAGCCGCGCGCCGGGCCGTCCAGGACCTCGACCCGGTAGACCAGCCCGCGCGGCAGGATGACGATCTCCTGCGGGGCCGCGTCGATCACGCCCAACTCGGTGCAAAACCGCAAGCGCCCTTCTTGCGGCACGACCAGAAGTTCGCTGTCGGCGGAATAGAAATAGGCGTCCACCATGCTGTCGGTCACCAGATAGAT
>JABDQU010000062.1 GCA_013042105.1 Boseongicola sp. | reverse complement strand
GGGAGCGTTTAAAAACTGCCCTCTTTTTGGTCAATTAGGACGCCACGTCACAAAGTCCCGCCCGGGTTTTTGCGTCACAAAAGCGTCACACAGGCCGGGATCGTTTCTGTTCGAACCAGATGTTGAGATAATTGCCGCCGAAGATCAGCGCGGCTCCGACGAAGACGAGGGGGTCGAGGGGTTCGTTATAGAAGGCCACGCCGACGACGGCGATCACCGGCAGGCGGATGAAATCCATCGGGGTGACGACTGTTGCGGGGGCGACGGAAAGGGCGTTGGTGAGGCAGGTGTGGGCCAGAAGGCCGGCAAGCGCGATCATGGTGACCCATGGCCAGCTTGTCGCTGAGGGCCAGGCGATATCGCCGTCAAAGCCTGCGGCGATGATGCCGAAGACCGCTTGCATGGCCGTGAGCCAGAACAGGATGCAGAAAATTGTCTCGGTGCGCGTCAGCATTTTGGTGCAGACGATGGAGCCGGCAAAGCCGATTGCGGCGAGAGCGGCGATCATGAGGCCGACGGGATCGCCGCCTGCGCCGGGGCGTGCCACGAGGAGAGCGCCTGCGAAACCGAGGGCGAGGGCTGCAATGCGGGGTTTGGTGAGGCGTTCGCCCAGAAGAAGGGCAGCGAGGATCATGATCCAGATCGGAGAGGTAAATTCGAGTGCGAAGACCTGCGCCAGCGAGATCAGTCCGAGGGCGTAAAACCACAGGTTCTGCCCGGCGAAATGTGACAGATTGCGTATCATGTGGAGACCGAGGCGGTCGGTGCTGACCTCGTGGATTTTGCCGGTGGAAAATCCAATGATTATGATGATCGTGAGGCCGATAAACGACCGGAACATCATCATCTCGAAGGTGTCGAGTTCGTGGTTAATGGCCCGGCCAGCGACGGCCATGGACGAAAAGCTGAAGATGGCCCCCGTCATCCAGGCCGCGGCCAGTAAAGGCCGCGACCCTTCGCTCATTCGAGATACTGGATGTAGTCTTCGCGTGGCACGTTACCGGCCTGAGCGGCACTTGCGGCGCCCGCGCGCAGAACGTTCAGCGGCCACTTCACACTTTCCCAAAGCAGGCCGGGTGAGAGTTCGAGACCGCCATCGGGATCAGCGGCGACGTTGGTGATGTCTGTGAAGCCAGCCCAGCGGAACGACGCGTTTGCACGCGGCAGGTGATAGCGGTGGGTCACCAGAAGAATGGGGGCAGCCTTATTCAGGTCTTCGATATCAGCAGTGAAAATCGCATTTTGCAGTGTGGAATGCGAGGCAGCTTCGACGGTGATTGCGCTTTCTGGCACACCAGCTGTGATGGCCGCGGTTTTCATTGCTTCGGCGACGGCTTCAGCGTCCGAAGTCGTGCCGCCAGACATGACAATACGCGGTGCAAGGCCTTCTTCGTATAGAGCGACTGCGCGGTTCAGGCGAGCTTCTGTTTCGCCAAAGAGCCCACCATTCTTACCGGCATTTCCGGACACGACCACGATGGCTTCCGCTTCGGGGAGGTCTTCTTTGGCCTCATACATAGCAACGTAAAGACCGGTGCCGATCAATGCACACCAGACCGACAAAATTGCGATCGCAAATATCCAGCGAATGAATGTCATATCTATACCTGTTTGTTTTCACCCAAATAATGGCCGCTCCCGCGCCATTTGGGAAGTGTTAACTGATCAAGGCTTGTCGCCCAAGTTCGCGGCTGAATTCAGGTCAAAGCGGACCGATACTGTGGCGAAATACCTGATAATGTGGCTTAAAGTGCCAAATTGTTTCGAAATACTCGATGTTTTGGATCGTTTCCTTCGCTAGGCTATTTCACGTTTTTAGAGGTCTTGGCGCTTTGAACCAGTGTGGAGTGGCGGGTGAGCCGGTATATTGGCCGTTGGATGGATGGTGCTGTATGCTTTGAGGAGGGCCACTTATCATACGCAGCAAGCCGTCTGCGCAAATAACCGTGGGGCATCTGTCCTTTCCGACAATGACTCTGTCGCAAAGCCTCAATTCACCGTGCACATCTTCAAGAACCTTGCCGTCATCGATGACGATTTCGTCTCCGTTTGATGTTTGGCTTCTGGCACCTGCCTATGGCGGTCCAAGAGCATCGATCAACGGCTTTAAGCGCGATGCGCTTTGTGTCTAATCGATGAGGTCTTCTTCAGTATCTCGCCAAATAAAGTGGGTTGCGTGATCTGCAGACTGCGGGATTGTGGTCAGTTCCTGAGACGCGACAGGTTGGCCCACGATGTTGTTGTTGCGCAAAGCTATTCCATCTCGATCGTGCCGGGAGGTTTGGAGGTGACGTCGTAAAAGACGCGGTTGATGCCTGGCACTTCGTTGATGATGCGGGTCACGGTTTCGCCCATGAAGTCATGGTCGAAGGGGTAGTAGTCTGCGGTCATGCCGTCGACCGAAGTCACGGCGCGCAGGGCGCAGGCGTAGTCATAGGTGCGCCCGTCCCCCATAACGCCGACGGTGCGCACCGGCAGGATCGCGGCGAAAGCTTGCCAAATCTCGTCGTAGAGGCCGTGTTTGCGGATTTGGTCGATGTAGACGGCGTCGGCGAGGCGCAGGATTTCGAGCTTGTCGCGGGTGATCTCGCCCGGGCAGCGGATGGCGAGGCCGGGGCCAGGGAACGGGTGGCGACCGATGAAGCTGGCAGGCAGGCCCAGTTCACGGCCCAGGGCGCGGACTTCGTCTTTGAAAAGCTCACGCAGGGGTTCGACAAGTTTCAGGCCCATCTTTTCGGGCAGGCCGCCGACATTGTGGTGGCTTTTGATCGTGACCGAGGGGCCGCCGGAGAAGCTGACGCTTTCGATGACGTCCGGATAAAGTGTGCCTTGGGCGAGGAATTCGGCGCCTTCGATCTCGTTGGCGTATTTTTGGAAGACGTCGATGAAGAGGCGGCCGATGATTTTGCGTTTGGTTTCGGGGTCGGACTGGCCGTCAAGTTCACCGAGGAATAGTTCGCTTTCGTCGGCGTGGATCAGGGGGATGTTGTAGTTGTCGCGGAACATTTTCACGACTTCGTCGGCCTCGTTGAGGCGCAAGAGGCCGTGGTCGACAAAAACGCAGGTGAGTTGGTCGCCGATGGCCTCGTGGATGAGCACGGCAGCGACCGAGGAATCGACGCCGCCTGAGAGACCGCAGATGACTTTTTTGTCGCCCACGGTTTCGCGGATTTTGCGGATTGCTTCGTCGCGGTAGGCATTCATCGTCCAGTCACCCGTAAACCCGGCGAGGCGCACGAAGTTTTCGTAGAGTTTCGCGCCTTTCGGGGTGTGGTGAACTTCGGGGTGGAATTGCACGGCGAAGAAATTGCGGGCTGGATCAGCGGTGATGGCGAAGGGCGCGTTGGGGGAGGTGCCGAAGACTTCGAAGCCGGGGGCGAGGTCTGCGACGTGGTCGCCGTGGCTCATCCAGACTTGTTCGCGGCCTGTGTCGAACCAGCCATCGAGAAGCGGGGACTGGCTTGTGGGTATGACGTAGGCGCGGCCGAACTCTGCCGTGCCGCCGCCGCCGGAGATTTTACCGCCTTCGACGCGGCCACCGAGCATCTGCATCATGACTTGTTGGCCATAGCAGATGCCGAGGACCGGGACGCTGCGGGTGAAAACGCTTGCAGGCGGGCGGGGGGAGCCTTCGTGAACAACGCTTGCCGGCCCACCGGACAGGATCACTGCCTTGGGGTTGAAGTCGTCGAGGAACGCATCGGTCACCGACTGGAACGGGTGGATTTCGCAATAGACGTTCAACTCGCGCAGGCGTCGGGCGATGAGTTGGGTCACCTGGCTGCCGAAGTCGATGATGAGGAGGCGGTCGTGGGCTTGATCTGTCATGTCCGCTGATTAGGGGCGGGGCGCGACTTGTGCAAGGTGGTTTGAGGGGGGAGGCGTGTTTGTGGTGCGGCCCAAAAGACCTGTGTGGCGTGGGTGGACGTGTCGGAATTTGGATATTTTTGAACAGAAGAAGCCGTCATGTCGTTTTCGCGTGGCAGAGGGCGTAATTCGGCTCTGAGGAGGGCCGGGGCTGTGGTTGAAGAGGACAACGCATTTTTTCGGAGCATGGTGTTATGGCTGAGGTTGGTGGACGGCGGCGGGCGCGTGGCGGCGGTGGTGCGGCGCGGCGTGCGGAGCGCACGGCGGTTCGGATTGAAGTCGCCAAGTATATTGAGCGCAATATTCCGAATTTTGAGGTTCTGAACGAGGAAGCGCTGGCTGTCATTGAGGCGAATGCAGAGACGGTTCTGGAAGAGATCGGTGTGGCCTTTGTTGATAATCCGGAGGCTTTGAAGCGCTGGAAGGATGCGGGTGCGGATGTGGATGGGGAGCGGGTGCGTTTGCCGAGGGGGCTTGCGCGCAAGCTGTGTGCGACGGCTCCTTCGTCTTATGTGCAGCATGCCCGGAACCCGGAGCGGAGTGTCGAGATCGGTGGACGCAATCTGGTGTTGGCGCCGGTGTATGGTCCGCCCTTCGTGCGGGATGCGGTCGGCGGGCGGCGCTATGCGACGATGGAGGATTTCCAGAAGTTCGTGAAGCTGGCCTATATGTCGAAGTGGTTGCATCATTCGGGCGGCACGGTGTGCGAGCCAACGGATGTCGCTGTGAACAAGCGGCATCTGGACATGATGCTGGCGCATATGACGCTTTCGGATAAGCCGTTTATGGGGTCGGTGACCGAGCCGTGTCGAGCGCAGGATTCGGTGGATATGTGCAAGATTCTGTTTGGTGCTGATTTTGTGGCCGAAAACACCGTCATGACTTCGCTGATCAATATCAACTCACCGCTGACGTTTGATTCCACGATGATGGGGGCGTTGGAAATCTATGCCGCGAACAATCAGGCGGCGATTATTTCGCCGTTTATTGTGGGTGGTGCGATGGCGCCGGTGAGCGTGGCCGGGACTTTGACGCAAGTGACGGCGGAAGTTCTGGCGGGCGTTGCTTATTCGCAGTTGGTGCGCCCCGGGGCTCCGGTGATTGCGGGGGCGTTTGTGACTTCGATCGATATGAATTCGGGTGCGCCGACGTTCGGCACGCCGGAAGCGGCACATATTACCTATGGGATGGGGCAGATCGCGCGTCGACTTGGTTTGCCGTATCGTTCGGCGGGCTCGTTTTGTGGCTCGAAGTTGCCGGATGCGCAGGCGGCCTATGAGACGGCGAATTCGCTGAACGTCGGGTTGCTGTCGGGTGTGAATTTCATGCTGCATGCGGCCGGGTGGCTTGAGGGCGGTCTGGTTGCGAGTTTTGAGAAGTTCGTGATGGATGCTGATCAGCTGGGGACGTTGCATCATCTGGCGCGGGGCGTGGACGTGTCAGAAAACGCGCAAGCCATGGATGCGATCCGCGAGGTTGGACCCGGGGGGCATTATCTGGGGTGCGCGCATACACAAGCGAACTTCAAGGACGCGTTCTGGCGCACGGATTTGCTGGACTACAAGCCATACGAGCAATGGGCGGAAGAAGGAGAGCGCGATACCGTGGCCTTGGCGGGCGCGCGGGTGGAGAAGCTTCTGGGGGACTACCAGGCGCCGCCGATGGATCCGGCGACGCGCGAGGCGTTGATGGCGTATGTGGCCGAAAAGAAGGCGTCAGAGCCGGACGCTTTTGGCTGAGACGTCTCAGGCGCCCTCGGGCGTGCGCCGGGCTTTCAGCATCAAAGCGGCTTCGCCCATGAGGGCAATCAGCACTTCCAGATGGCGTGACACCGAGTAGGCCAAGTCGCCGTTTTTGCGCGTGGTTTCGATTTCGGCTTCTGTGCGCATGAGGTCGGACAGAACGTCGTCGGCAGTGGCCTGTGGTGTTGTCAAAATACGCTGCAGGGTGCGCTCGCGACTATAGCTGGTCAGCCCGTGACGGGCCGCGCGGATCAAGAGGCGGGGGCGGCGGAGCGTTTCGATATGGGTCATTGGGTCGGCCATTTTTTGATTCCTTTGCTTCAATTCCTCGAGGCATAGCGCAACCTGAGCGTGTGTTGCTTTCATGCGACCCTTAGCGTTCGCGTGAGTTTACAGTTGTTTAGAAATCCCTGTTCAATCTGGCATCGTCGGGTTTGTTAACTTATTGGAAACAATTGCAACTAGGAGTTGTTTGTTGATAGGGTTGGGGAAGCGTCTTGATTTTGACGCTTCGTTTTGGAGATTCCGATGATTTGGAGACTGCCATGCAGCATGTGATCGAGACAGAAACGCCATCTTGTGTGCCTTCATGGGTGCCACAAGAGGTCAGACGATATCTCGCGCATACAGAGCAAGGGCAGTCCATTCGGTCACTTGCGCGGGAGGCCGGGTGTCATGCTTCGACCATTCTGCGTCAGGTGCGCCGTTATGAAACCCGCCGTGATGATTTTCTTGTGGACCTTGCATTGACCCGTTTGGGGTTGGCGCAGGCAACAGGTGTCGCGGCCCTTTGTGAAATCGAGGACGAAGATACGATGACGATAGCTGTGAATACCAAAGATCTTGTGATGCCTGATGCGGCGGAAATTCGTGCCGAGGCACCACGTGTGTTGCGCCGCTTGAATGAGCCGGGGGCCTGTCTGGCGATCGCTGAGGAGATGGAAAAGGCGGTTATCGTACGCGAAGACGCCAGCGGTCAGACGCTGCGCACAGCGGTTATTGAGCGGCCTTTGGCGGAAGCATTGGCTTTGAAGGATTGGGTGGCGCTGCACAGTGACGGTCGTATCAAGCGGTATCGCATCACGACCACGGGTCGCCATGCTCTGAAGCGGTTTCTGGCGGAAAGCGAGTCTGCGCGCGCGGGTCTAACAGATGACGCAAGCCCTTATGCGGCACAACACGGAGAGCACGAGGCTCGCATGGGGCGTGACGCGCAAGATGTGCGGCGGCGCATGCGCTATAACGCGACAGAGAGCCCTTTGCTGTCATTGGCACGGCGGCGCGACAAATCGGGTGAGCCTTTCTTATCGAGTGATCTGGTGGCGGCAGGCGAGCGTTTGCGCGAAGATTTCGAACTGGCGCAATTGGGGCCACGGGTGGCTCAGAACTGGGATCGGTTTTTGACGGCGGGCGGCAAGCCTGATTTCGCGACTTCGGGTAGTGGTGGTGGATCGGAGGCTGCGCGAAAGCGCGTTACGGATGCTTTGAGCGATCTCGGCCCCGGACTTGGGGATGCGGTTTTGCGGTGCTGTTGCTTTCTTGAAGGTATCGAAGTGACAGAGAAGCGGATGGGTTGGTCTGCGCGGTCGGGCAAGATTGTTTTGCGTATCGCATTGATCCGGCTGAAGAAGCATTACGATGAAAGCAGCGGGAACTGGTCACCATTGATTGGCTGAGCTGAATTTGGTTGCATATGGTGCATAGCCGCCATGTGCGACCTTTCGAGAGTTGGACTTGAGCGGGCTGGGAGGTTACATCGGGTTCAAGAGGAGCCGACATGACCCAAAAAGACCTGACGATCCCAGCTTTGCGCCACCCTGAAAAACAGCGTCGTCCGGATGCTGCGCAACCGAAGAAGCCGGACTGGATCCGTGTGAAGGCACCTGTCAGCGAGGGCTATAAGCAGACGCGGGATATTATGCGCGAGAACAAGCTGGTCACCGTGTGCGAAGAAGCCGGGTGTCCGAATGTTGGGGAATGCTGGAGCCAGGGGCATGCGACCATGATGATCATGGGCGAGGTCTGCACGCGGGCTTGCACCTTCTGTAATATAGCAACCGGCAAGCCGCCTGAGGATCTGGACGTGTTCGAGCCGGGCCGGGTTGCGGATGCGGTGAAGAAGCTTGGGTTGAACCATGTGGTTGTGACCTCGGTGGACCGTGACGATATTGAAGACGGGGGTGCGGAGCATTTTGCTCAGACGATCCGGGCGATCCGCCGTCAGAGCCCTTCGACGACCATCGAGATTTTGACGCCGGACTTCATTCGCTGTGATCCTGCAGTTTTGGAAATTGTCGTTGCGGCCAAGCCGGACGTTTTTAATCACAACCTTGAGACTGTGCCGGGGCTCTATCCTGAGGTGCGCCCGGGCGCGCGTTACTTCCATTCGTTGCGGCTTTTGCAGCGGGTGAAAGAGCTTGATCCGACGATGTTCACGAAGTCGGGCATTATGGTAGGTCTGGGTGAAGACAAGCAGGCGGTTCATGCTGTGATGGATGATATGCGGGCAGCCGACATCGATTTCCTCACGATCGGTCAGTATTTGCAGCCGACGCCCAAGCACCATGCCGTGGATCGTTTTGTGACGCCTGAAGAGTTCGCAGCCTATGAGAAGGCGGCGTATGGCAAGGGCTTCCTGATGGTCTCGGCGACGCCTTTGACACGTTCATCCTATCACGCGGGCGATGATTTCGCGCGTTTGCGGGACGCTCGGTTGAAAAAGCTGGGGTTTGTCTGACGTCCTATTGGGCGGGCGGCAGAGCTTTGACATAGGCGGCGATGGCCGCGCGGTCAGTCGCGGGCAACCGGGACGTTCCTTCGATCACAGCTGCCATACCGCCACCTGCGCTGTCGAAGTCGGGTGTAAAGCCGGTTTCCAGATAGTAGGCGATATCAGCTTCTGACCAGTCGAGTTGCGCAGGCGTGATGCCTGGAACCTTGCCTTTCCCGCTTGGGTCAGGGGCACCTGCCATCCATCTGTTGTTTTGCAGTCCGCCCAGCGCGGAGCGCGGCGTATGGCATTCGGCGCAATGGCCGATTGCCTCGGCGAGGTAGCGGCCGCGTTCGGTGTCTTCGCCCGGTCCGACAAAGGCGGTTCTGAGGTACAGCGCTTTCCAGACGCCGACGGTGGCGCGCAGGTTGAATGGAAAGGTCAGCCGGTGCGGTTGAGTTGGTGCGTCGGAGGCGGGCAAGGTCGCCATGTAGGCCCAGAGGTTGGCGATGTCGGTGTCGCTCATGCGGGTGTAGGACGCATAGGGAAAGGCCGGAAAGTAATGTGTGCCTTGGGGCGATGTGCCGTGACGCATTGCATTGAAGAAATCGGCCTGTGACCAGGCACCAAGGCCGTGGGCCGGGCTGGAGGAGATGTTGGGCGCCACGAAGGTTCCAAAGCCTGTGGTAAATTCGCGCCCCCCTGCCAGAACGGTTTTGTCCCCGCCCGGTGTTGCATGGCATGAAGCGCAGGAGCCGAGATGGAACACCCATTCGCCGTCGGCCGCCGAGCCGGACAGGCTTGCGACTTGTTCGGTGTTGACTGTCAAAGGTCGGGTAATCCAGAGGCCGGCCGCGAGGGCCGCGATCGTTCCGAAGGCGACGATAATCAAAAGCTTTTTCATGGCCGCCATCTTAACAGGGACCAAGGCACACTGTCATGCGCGCCTTGGTTTTAGAGTGCAGATTAATTGTCTGAAACGCGGTAGGCGCGATGGCAGGCTGTGCAAGCCGCGCCAACTGGGCCAAGTGCCGGACCGACGGCTTCGGGGCCGGTTCCGGCTACCGCTGCAAGCGCAACCGACGCCGCTGCGAGGTCTGCGCCGATCTGGCGAGCGGTCGAGTCTGCTTCGAAGACCGCGGGAAGCAGACGGGTCTCGTCCCCGAGTTCTGCGTTGGTTGTTCCAGGGATCCAGTATCCGGCCTGGCTGAGGGTTGAAAGGCTGACCAGGTTGTCCGCGGCGGCCTGAGCGGCGGCGGTGTCATATTCAGTGTTCCCGCGGGCCATATTGCCGAGGATCATGAGGTTATGTTGGTAGAGTTGCATGTGCGCCTTGCGGGCTGTGACCGCAGGGTTGCCGCCATGTCCGCCTGCAGAGACAGAGGTTGCGGTTGCGACGATGGCCGAAAGGGAAAGAACAAGTAACAGCTTCATGAAAAGGTCTCCGTGGGATGGGATGCGATAAAATTCTATGTCGGTGCGACATTATGTCAAAGTCTCTATTTCTGCGTAGGCTTTGCGCCTTGATGCACAGACTTTTCCTTTGGTCGGTGTCGAAACCTAGAATTCGAACCCGACAGAAAGACCGAAGGCAGGGTCATCGCTGGTGACTCCATCGACGCCGCCGCGGATGAAGGCCCCGCCTTGTGTCGCAATCGAGGCCCCGAGGCCGAACCGCGTGTCGGTGGTATCAGAAGCCACGAGAGTGTCGCGCAGGCCCGATAGCCCAAGCGAGACGTTGGGTGTGACGGCGAGGCCAAGGTAGACTTGGCTGAGGGTGCGGCCTTCGTCTTCGTTGCTGCGCAGAACATCAACGCCTGCGGTCGCGATGCCACGTGTCATTTCTGTGCCTAGGCGGAAACGATCCTCGTCTCCGTCTGATTCTGCGCCGCCATAGACCGCGATATTATCGAGCGCCGGAACCGTATTCAGATCGTATCGCCCGGCAAATCCAAGGACCGACGCTCCGGATTGTTCAATACTGTGAAAAGAAGTGCCAAAGCTGACCGGGCCTGTTCGTGCCGCGACACGCACGCCTGCACCGAGTGTTTCGTTCAAAGCGGCTTCGTCTGCGAGGGCGCGCAGGGTTTGCGGCACACCCGGTGCGCCGCCCGGCAGAGGTCCGACATCAAGAATGGAGGAGGGTCGACCAATGCGCACTTCGCCAAAACTCGCGTCGAAACCCGCACTTGCATAGGCGGCGCGGCGTTCTTCGTCGGCACTTACGCTTAGTCGGAAGCGCGGTTCGACGGCGGCACCTCCGAAGCGGTATCTGGGGGGCGGGGTGTAGTCTTCCTGTGGAAATGGGGCAGTGAACCCCAGACTGATCGCCGTATCATCCAGTGTGATGCCCTGCTCTTCAGCGAGGCCCGGGCCAGCGATGCAGATGATAAAGAAGGCAGCAAGACAGTGGCGCACTTAAAGCGTTCCTTGACCGATACCCCTCCCCACGACGACCCTAAGGTGAGTCGCATCGCTGGGTCAGGCTTATCGCCAGAGAATCCGCACGCGCGGTTAATATTGTGTCAAATGCGTCGCAACCACGGGCGGACTTCTGCCTAAGTGAACCGAACTTTGCCGATAAATGGCAGGTTGCGGTTTCTTTGGGCGTAATCGATGCCGTAGCCGACCACAAATTCGTCTGGGATTTCGAATCCTGTCCAAGACGCGCGGATGTCGGTTTCGCGGCGTGTTGGTTTGTCGAGCAGGGCGATCGTCTCGAGCCGCTTGGGGTTGCGCGAGGCCAAAAGGTGGATGACGTGGCTGAGGGTGAAGCCGGTATCGACGATGTCTTCGACAACAAGCACATCGCGGCCACCGATTTCGCCGCGAAGGTCTTTCAGGATGCGCACCTCGCGGCTGCTTTCCATGGCGTCGCCGTAGGAGGAGGCTTCGAGGAAGTCGACTTCAACGTTGAGGTCCAATTCGCGCACGAGATCAGCGATAAAGACGAACGAGCCGCGCAAAAGGCCGACGACGACGAGCTTATCGGTGTCCGCGAAGGTGGTCTTGATTTCGCCGGCCAACGCCTCGATCCGGGCCGCAATGGACTTGGCGGAAATCATTTCGTCGATCACATAGGCTTGCGTCACGTTGGCATCCCCTCTTGACTGTCTCTTGCGTCTCTACACTTAAGGTGCAGGTTGGGGCCAGACTTTCGGTCCGAGACACGAAGAAAAAAGACGCGCGCAATGCCAACTCACGACGAAACCCGCCGCCTGCCATATACGGCGCAACAAATGTATGACCTTGTGGCAGATGTTGCACGGTATCCGGAATTCTTGCCGTGGACAGCGGCTGCGCGGATCCGGTCGGTGGATGATCAGGGCGAAAAGCAGGTGATGCTGGCGGATTTGGTCATTTCTTTCAAAGTCTTTCGCGAGCGGTTTGGGAGCCGGGTTGTGCTTTGGCCCGAGGACCGCAAGATCGACACCGAGTATCTGGACGGGCCGTTCGAATATATGATCTCGAACTGGGCGTTCAGTGACGCCGAGGACGGGTGCGACGTCCATTTCCACGTGGACTTTGCATTCCGTAGCAAGCTTTTGCAGTCGACGGCGACGTTCTTTTTCAATGATGCGATGCAGCGAATTGTCCGCGCCTTTGAGCGGCGGGCGCAGGAATTGTACAGCTAGGGTTTGAGGGCTGCTTTCGCGGGCCCCGATCTACATATCAGCCAGAACCCGCCAAAGTTTTGGTCAAATTGCAGGGCTAGCCCGGTCTCCAACGGATAAAAATGCTTTTTTTTAAGCACTTTGACTTTGGTTAGGAGATTTCAAATGAAGGTTAAGGCTGGAATGGTATTGGGCGCCGCTATGGTGCTTGGCGGTTGCATGGGTTCGGCGCCACAGACTGCGGATGAGATGCTGGCTGCGGTGAATGGCGGGGCCATGTTCTCGGAGCAGACAACGCAGAAAGTGGCTCGCAGCTATAGCGCAGTCGTGGCCAGCGTGCGCAAGGGTGCCGATAAGTGTATGAACCGCAATGTTCAGCAAAGCTTCACGTCCTCGCCGGGGCCGGGTTTTGCGCCTGTGCGCCAGACCATGAATTTCTATTATACGACGGACGTGCGGTCCCGCGGGAAATTTACTGAGGTGGCGATGCACAAGCGTATCGGCAACGGTGGCAACAATATCCTTGGCATGAAGCAAGAAGGCATTGCTTATGTGGCGGATATCCATCCGGTGAGCGGTGGTGCTGAGTTGAAGTTCTATGGCGGAAAATTTGGCTATGGGCCGATCAACAAGGCTGTGGCGCAATGGGCGGAGGGTGGCGCGATCCGCTGTCCTGATCTGCCGTAAGGAGTGGTTGGTATGAAACGGAGAAGTTTCCTCGCGATATCCGCTGCTTTGGTCTTGGCCGCTTGTGGCGGTGTTAAAGACTACGCCGATCAGGGGCCGGGCAATATGCAGTTGAAGCTGACGTCGGTTGACGGTGGTTTCATGACGTCCCGGAATGTCTTTGTGGACGTCTGGACGGGCCCCAAGGGGCCGGACATGGAGTATCTTGGCACTCGCAAGTTTAGCGAAAGCGGGGACGTGATTGGGCTGCCGACAGGGCGTCCATTGCATCTGGCACTGGCGTTTGAAGAGGCAGGATGGCTTGGAGGCAATAGCGGGACCGATACGATTGAGGTTCCGATGGCGTCGATCCGGCCCGGGCAGATGTGGCGGATCACTGTGGCCTATGACGATATTGGCTTTGACTGGGATCTTGATCGGGTCCGATAGGTCTTAGGATTTGAAGCAACAAAAAAGGGCGGCTCGGGTGAGCCGCCCTTTTTCGGTTTTGGACATGTTTTAAGAGGAATGGTCGTAGGCGCGTTCGCCGTGTTGAGCGAGGTCGAGGCCGGTGACTTCTGTCTCTTCATCTACGCGCAGGGCGAAGATTGATTTGACGATGAAGACCAGAACCGTGGTGACGACAATTGTGAAGACGCCCACGATTGCGATGCTGCCGAGCTGGGATGTGAATGTGCCCTGGCCGAAGACCGCGATCATGATCGTGCCGAAGATGCCGCCGACGCCGTGGGCGGCAAAGACGTCGAGCGTGTCGTCGATTTTAAGCATGTTGCGGATGACGTTCACGGCTTCCTGACAGAGTATGCCTGCGATTGCGCCGATGATCAGAGCTTCGACGGGGCCGACAAAACCACTGGCCGGTGTGATTGAGGCAAGGCCTGCGATGGTGCCAGTGACCAGACCGACGAGGGAAGATTTGCCGTATTTGATGCGTTCCCACAGGGCCCATGTCAGCGAGGCTGTTGCGGCTGAGATGTGGGTGACGGTGAGGGCCATAGCGGCGCCTCCGTCGGCGGCAAGCTGTGAGCCTCCGTTGAAACCGAACCACCCGACCCAGAGCATGGCCGCGCCGATCATTACGTAGCCGGGGTTGTGGGGCGGTGTTGTTTGGTTCCGACGCGCGCCGAGCATGACAGCGATCACGAGGGCTGCGAGGCCTGCGGTTTCGTGAACCACAATGCCGCCTGCGAAGTCACGGGCGCCGGTTTCGCCGAAGATGCCTCCGTCTGCGAGGATACCGCCGCCCCAGATCCAGTGGACCACGGGAGCATAGCAGAGGAGCATCCAGAGTGTGGAGAAGGTGACCACGAAGGCGAAGTTGGCGCGTTCGACGTAGGCTCCGACGATCAGGGCGGGGGTGATGATGGCGAAGGTCATCTGGAAGGCGAAGAACAGGACTTCGGGGAGGGTTCCGGACAGGCTGTCAGCTGTGACGCCGGATAGGAACATCTTGTCGAGGCCGCCCCAGAGGCCGCTGCCGCCAGAACCGAAGGCAATGGAGTAGCCGAACGCGAGCCATGCGACAGACATTGCGCAGGCGATTGCGTAGCAGTGCATGAAGACGCTGAGCACGTTTCTGGCGCGCACGAGGCCGCCATAAAACAGGGCGAGGCCCGGCAGTGTCATGAACAGCACAAGTGCTGTTGCGACGATGATCCAGGCGGTATCTGCGCCATTCATAGGAAGTCCCTCCGGTTTTGTTTTGCGGTTAGGAACCGTGGGAAACCTGCGAGGAAAAGCAGCAAGTGTGGAAACGGTGGCTTATTTCTTAAGCGAAACGCGAAGCGGCGCGCAGATGTGCGTCTTTTGAGGCGTAAAGATTAAAAGTTAGGCGGTTTGTGAAATTGCGTCGGCGAGTAGGGCAAGCGCATGTTTGACGGTCGCTGCGCGGACTTCGGATCGACCGATGGCTCCGAATTCCACGGTTTGCGCGTGCGTAACATCGCCAGTTCGAGCCAGACCGAAACAGACCCGGCCTTCTGGTTTGTGGTCTGAGCCTCCGGGGCCTGCGATCCCGGTGACAGAGACGGCGATGTTGGCGTTTGATCGCAGGAGCGCACCGGATGCCATGGCACGGGCGACGTCTTCGCTTACGGCCCCAACGGCATCAATAGTCGCAGGCTCAACGCCGAGCATGTCGGATTTTGCAGCGTTGGAATAGGTGACGAAGCCTCGGTCAAAGACATCGGATGAGCCGGGGATGTCAGTGATGGCGCCTGCAATGAGGCCGCCGGTGCAGCTTTCTGCGGTGGCGATCATTGCGCCGTGTTGGCGGGCGAGCGCTATGAGGTCGGTCGGTGTCATTGTTGATCCGGAATTTCGCCGAGGACGCCACTGTGGACGAGGGCGGCGAGAGCCAGGACCACGATTGCCGCGAAGAGGCCTGCGAGCACGTCATCAAGCATGACGCCGGTTGCGTCTCCGCGTGCGTCTACTTTGCCGATCACCCAAGGCTTCCAGATGTCGAAGAGGCGGAAAAAGAGGAAAGCAGCGACGATGCCGGGCCAGAGGGCGAGGGGGCTCACGCCGGCGTTGTAGGCGCCGAAGGCGATGGGAAGCAGGGCGATCCATTGGCCGACAACTTCGTCGATGACCACCCACGAGGGGTCATGGTCGTCGGCGTCCTTGAGTTCGGCGTTTAAGGCGTAAATGCCGAGAGCGTAGAGGAGGGCCGCACCGATGGCGATGCCGAAGGGGCCAGCGACGAGGTAGATAAGCCATGCGGCTGGCAGAGCGGCCAGCGAGCCCCATGTGCCGGGGGCAGGTCGGATGTAGCCGGAGCCGAAAAAGCTGAGAGCGAGGCGGTTCATTGGGCGATCAGGGTGACGGTTGCCATGCAGGCGATCCCCTCTCCGCGGCCGGTGAAGCCCAGTTGTTCGGATGTTGTGGCTTTGACGCTGATACGGCTTTCGTCGGTTTTTGTGATGCGTGCGACTTCCGTTTGCATGGCTGCGGCGTGGGGGCCGATTTTCGGAAATTCGCAGATCAGCGTGCAGTCGATGTTGGAGATCACAAAGCCGCGGGAGGCGGCGAGGTTGGCGGCGTGGGTGAGGAAGATCTCGGAGGCCGCGCCTTTCCATTGCGGGTCGCTTGGCGGGAAGTGGCGGCCAATGTCGCCTTCGCTGAGTGCGCCATAGATCGCATCGGTGACAGTGTGCAGGCCGACGTCTGCGTCGGAGTGGCCTTGCAGGCCGCGGGTGTGGGGAATTTTTACGCCGCAGAGGATCACGTGATCTCCTGCGCCGAAACGGTGGACGTCAAAGCCGTTGCCGACGCGAATATCCATCAACTGCCGCTCCTTGAGTATGCGTTCTGCCCGGGCGAAGTCCGCGGGCGTCGTGATTTTAATGTTGTCGGGGTGGCCTGGGCCGATCTGGACAGCCATTCCGGCGGCGCGGGCGACTTCCACATCATCAAGCGCCAGGCCTTCGTGGGTGCGGTGTGCATTCAGAATGGCGGAGAAGCGAAAGGCTTGCGGGGTTTGTGCGCGGTAGAGATTGGCGCGCTCAACCGTGGCGTTCACTTGGCGAAACCCTTCACCTTCGGATGACCAGAGGGCATCGGTGATTGGTAGGCCGGGCGCGGCGGCGTCATATTTTTCGACCATGCGCGTCATGTCTGTGATGACACGGTCCGGAATGC
>JABDQU010000151.1 GCA_013042105.1 Boseongicola sp. | reverse complement strand
ATTCACCAACCGAGCGAACCCGGCGGTTTCCAAGGTGGTCAATATCGTCGATGTCGCCGCGTCCGTCGCGCAGATCAACCAATGCCTTGATACAGGCAACGATGTCTTCCTTGCGAAGCGTGCGCTGAGTGTCCTCGGCATCCAGTGCCAGACGCATGTTCATCTTAACACGACCAACGGCCGAGAGATCGTAACGCTCGCTGTCAAAGAACAATGTGTCGAACAGAGCCGACGCCGCATCAACGGTGGGCGGCTCGCCCGGACGCATCACGCGGTAAATGTCCATCAGCGCCGTGTCGCGACCAAGGTTCTTGTCGGCGGCAAGCGTGTTGCGGATGTAGGGACCAACATTGATGTTATCGATATCCAGCGTCGGGATCTCGGTCACACCGGCATCCAGCAGCTCTTTCAAAGTGCCGCCCGAAACTTCACCTTCCTTGTCCAGCTCCCACGTCAACTCATCACCGGCTTCGACATAAATCGCACCGGTCTCTTCATTGATGATGTCACGCGAGACGAACCGACCGACCAGATTGTCGAACGGCACCAGAAGGTCCTTCACTTTACCTTCGTCGATCAGCTTCTTCACGGCGCGCGGCGTAACTTTCTTGCCGGCTTCCGCAATCACTTCGCCCGTCTTGGCATCCACCAGATCAAACGCAGGCCGCGTGCCGCGCACACGATCCGGGAAGAACTTGGTGACCCAACCCTTGTTCTTCTTCAGCTTGAAGTTAACGGTATCGTAATAGGCATCCATGATGCCTTCCTGATCAAAGCCCAATGCATAAAGCAGAGTCGTGACAGGCAGCTTCCGACGACGGTCGATACGCGCAAACACAAGGTCTTTCGCGTCAAACTCAAAGTCGAGCCACGACCCACGGTAAGGAATGATCCGGCAGGCGAACAACAACTTGCCCGACGCATGCGTCTTGCCCTTGTCGTGGTCAAAGAACACACCAGGCGAACGGTGCATCTGAGAAACGATCACGCGCTCGGTGCCGTTCACGACAAATGTGCCGTTCGGCGTCATCAACGGCATATCGCCCATGAACACGTCTTGTTCTTTGATGTCCTTCACGGACTTCGCGCCCGTGTCTTCGTCAACATCAAACACGATGAGGCGCAGCGTCACTTTCAGTGGCGCGCTGTAAGTCATGTCGCGCTGCTGACATTCCTCAACATCGTATTTTGGCTTTTCCAGTTCGTATTTTACGAACTCAAGAACAGCGGTCTCGTTGAAATCCTTGATCGGGAAAACCGACTGGAAAACACCCATGATACCTTCGCCGTCCATGGGCTCGGGCTGATCGCCACTGCCAAGGAAAAGGTCATAGGAAGATTTTTGAACCTCGATGAGGTTCGGCATCTCAAGAACTTCACGAATTTTACCGTAGTACTTGCGAAGACGTTTCTGGCCGAGATAGGTCGTTGCCATAGGATATGGATCTCCGTTTTAATCGGCGCTGACACGGTTTGGGCGTCCGCAGCAGTGCCAGATCGGGACAGTTTTCGTTTCCATACCAGAGAGACCTCCCAAAGATCCCTCGCCCGAAACGTCAACTGCCCTATCAAAGCGCACCATTCTTGGAACGCTATGATAGAGCAATATCAAAGACTTATGTGGTTTGTGACTGCGCGATCACCGAATCAAATTTCCGCCTGAGCGCACGAGATAGCAACCACACGCGCGGCTTTCAACCTCCCAAAGGGGGTTAAAAGCGATTTAACGCGTTCTTTTATTCCCGCAAAACCGAGCACTTCGGCCTTGCGATTGCTATCAGGCACCACGGATCTCACCGTGCCTGCCATGGCCTTCAACTTTGACCCGCAATCTGCTTTTTGGCAAGCCAGTGTCACGTCACCCGCCGCACGGCGCTGTGAAATCTGCCTTTACGCAACAAGCGGACTGCGCACACGCGTATCCAGCCGAGCCGCCAAAAATCCTCCGACGACGATACTTGCAAGGGCAATCAATGCAGCCACGCTCAACGATGCCGAGCCACTCAGCCCAGCCCCAAGCGTGCAACCGCCCGCCAGAACTCCGCCCACTCCCATCAGACCAGCACCAGCCACATACCGCACAAACTGCTGCGGCGCGTCGAACCCTACGAAATCAAGCTCTCCCCGAGCCGCAGCGCTCAGAAAGCTGCCAAGAAGCACGCCACCAATCAGGCCAGTGCCAAACCCTGCCGGAATAGACGTGGACGCAATTGTCCAGAACAACGTGTCAGACCATGGCAACGTGAACGCAAGGGATTGAACCGCCAAAGGATCAAAATCGTCAAACAGCAGGACACTCGTCGTCGCCCAGCCCAAAACCGGCAAAAGTCCGATTACAGCGCCGGCGAAAACATTGCGCCCGCCCGGACGAAACCGAAGGACCAGCCAGACGGCCAAAAGACCTGCAAACGCCGCGGCTGCGGGGGCTCCCAACGGCAATTCACTCAAGGATGCAAACGCCATTGTGGTCGAAAAAGACCCAAGCGTCTCGCGCAGTGGTGACAAGACACCCTTCAATGTTGCATGCGCTACGATGGCAAAGACAATCAAAACGACCACTGACCGCATATTTCCGGTCGCACTCAGGACTGTCAGACGCGATACACAACCCCGCGTCAGAACCATTCCGACCCCAAAAGCAAGACCACCCAATATGATCGCGGCGAATGGCAAATCAGGATCAAGGTATCGATGTCCGTCCAGATCGACGAACCCCCAGGCACGCGCCAGCATGAAACCGACGATTGCCGTCGCCAGCGCCGTGACCCAGACAGCACCGGCCGACCCGCGTTCCTCATTGCGGCCAGCCACAGCCCGCCTCAGGCAAAACCGCGAAATTTGCGCGGCGATCCCAAAGGCCACTCCGATTATCAGGCCGAAGATCACCTGCAACGTGCGGCCCTCCAGACCCCAATCGTACATTTCCAACAGCATAACCGACCCCTCATTTGCGCAAGGCAGGATATCGGTTCCGATTGAAGCAAAGTCAAACGCCTCCGAAAGAACAAAATTACGCTTATCGACAGATAATTCAGAATTTTTTTCCGATTACCGGCGGATTCAAAAATGACCCCTCGAAAGGTCGCTACTCTGCCGCGCCATTATTCCTAATCACATCCCGCAGCGCAACGAACCCACGCTCAGCAACAGGACATATCGCCCCCGGGTACAGCATCGGTGCGCCAAACAAAAAAGGGCCGGACGTTCCCGTCCGACCCTTCTCACGACGATAAAGTCGATTACTTGACTTCGACCTCGGCGCCAGCTGCTTCCAGCTTGCCTTTGATCTCGTCTGCTTCTGCTTTGTCGACGCCTTCTTTGACAGCTTTGCCGCCAGCTTCGACCAGGTCCTTGGCTTCTTTCAGGCCAAGACCAGTGATTGCGCGGACTTCCTTGATCACGTTGATCTTGGAGGCACCAGC
>JABDQU010000057.1 GCA_013042105.1 Boseongicola sp. | reverse complement strand
GCTGGCATGCAAACCGGCTATTCTGTCCATTGCGGCGACGACACCTCTTATGTCGCCCTTTTCACCTATCCCGAAACGCCGAAACCCAAGGACGAAAGCTACGTCACGCTTGGGGGCTTCAACCACTGGGCCGTCGTGGTTGACGACCTTGACGCCGTGGAAGAACGCGTCAAAGCCGAGGGGTTCAAGCCCATCAATCACGCCGACTACGAACCAGGTCGCCGGTTCTATTTCCATGATCATGACGGGATTGAAATCGAGGTCGTGCAATACGACTGACTTGACCTTTCCGGACCACGGTGGCACCCGCCGCCCATGAGCGATCAACACCCCTCCGGCGCGCCATGGCGCAACTTTTACGGCCGCTTCAAAGGCAAAGGACTTCGCGACAGCCAAAAGGGCTATCTCGAAGACCTCGCCCATCTGTCGCCGGGGGCCGTGGACTGGGACGAAAACCCGGACCGCGAGAAGATCGATTTGCAGGCGCTCTTTGGCGGCAAGGACGTCTGGCTTGAGATTGGCTTTGGCGGCGGTGAGCACATGGTGCATCAGGCCGCCCTCAACCGCGACGTCGGCATCATCGGTGCCGAACCCTACATCAACGGTGTGGCGATGCTGCTCGGGAAAATCCGCAAAGCCGAGGTCGACAACGTCCGCGTCCACCCCGGCGACGCGCGTGACCTGTTCGACGTCCTGCCGACCGAAAGCATCTCCAAGGCTTTCCTGCTCTATCCCGACCCCTGGCCGAAAAAGCGCCACCACCGCCGCCGGTTTGTCACGCCCGAACACCTTGAGCCGCTGCATCAAGTCATGAAGCCCGGTGCCGAATTGCGCATTGCCACTGACATCGAAGATTACGTCCGTCAGGCGATGGAAGAGGTTCCCAAAGCGGGTTTCCACTGGACCGCGACGCGTGCCTCTGACTGGCGCACACCCTGGGCCGACTGGACGCGCACGCGCTACGAGGCGAAAGCCATCCGCGAGGACCGCACGCCCCATTACCTGACGTTCGAACGCATCTAATCGCGTGCCTTGCGGCACATTCTTTTCTACTCGGTGCGGCTTCTTGCGAAGCCTTCCTCTGTTTTTGGATATTTTTGAACAGAAGAAGGGGTTGAGGCGGATGGACCCCTTTATCGTCATGCGCTAACAGGTGGCGGTCATTTGAAGGAAAAGCGCCATGTCGGGGCACGGAACACCAGAACCCATGCGGTCATCGAAAGCGGCACCCTTGACGGGTGAAGCGCGTGTGCCGGGGGATAAGTCGATCAGTCACCGTTCGCTTATTCTGGGTGCAATGGCGGTGGGCGAGACGCGGATTTCCGGTCTGTTGGAAGGTGAAGACGTATTGCGCACAGCCGATGCGATGCGCGCTTTCGGGGCCGAAGTGACGGAACATGGTGCCGGGGAATGGTCTGTTCACGGCGTTGGTGTGGGTGGCTTTCGCGAGCCTGAAGACGTGGTGGATTGCGGCAATGCGGGCACTGGCGTGCGGCTGATCATGGGCGCAATGGCCACCACGCCAATCACGGCCACTTTCACCGGCGATGCCTCGTTGCGCTCGCGCCCGATGGGGCGCGTCACCGATCCGATGGCGCTGTTTGGTGCGCAGTCTTATGGGCGGCGCGGTGGGCGCTTGCCGATGACCGTTGTGGGGGCCGCAAGCCCAATACCGGTGCGCTACAAGACGCCGATGCCCTCGGCGCAGGTGAAATCAGCCGTGCTTCTGGCCGGTCTCAATGCCCCCGGCGAAACCGTTGTGATCGAAGCCGAGCCAACGCGCGACCACAGCGAACGCATGCTGCGCGGCTTTGGCGCCGACCTCAGCGTTGAGGATACCGCCGAGGGGCGCGTGATTACCCTGAAAGGCCACCCCGAACTGCAGCCCCAGACCATCGATGTCCCCCGTGATCCTTCATCTGCCGCCTTTCCCGTCTGTGCCGCGCTGATCGTCGAAGGCTCGGATGTTCTGGTGCCAAATATCGGCCTCAACCCCACCCGCGCCGGCCTTTTCGAGACCTTGCGCGACATGGGCGCGGACCTGACATACGAGAACATGCGCGAAGAAGGTGGCGAGCCTGTCGCAGACCTGCGCGCCCGTTTTTCACCCGATATGAAGGGCATCGATGTCCCGCCCGAGCGGGCTGCCTCGATGATCGACGAATACCCCATTCTTTCCGTCGTCGCCGCCTGTGCGACCGGCGTCACCTCCATGCACGGCGTGAAAGAACTGCGCGTGAAAGAAAGCGACCGGATCGATGCCATGGCCAAAGGTCTGCGCGCCAACGGTGTCACCGTGAACGAGGGCGAGGACTGGTGGGAGGTCACCGGCCTTGGCCCCAACGGCGTGCCCGGCGGCGCGACAGTGGAAGCGCGCCTTGATCACCGCATCGCCATGTCGTTTCTCTGTCTTGGCATGGCGGCGATGAAACCGGTGACCGTCGATGATGCCGCCCCCGTGCGCACGTCTTTCCCGGTGTTCGAACCCCTGATGAGCACGCTTGGAGCGGTGTTCGAGCCCGTCAGCTCGGGCGTTTAACCGCCCAAATCCGCCAAAATCGGACAATCGGGCCGCCCGTCGCCTGCGCAATTGGCAACCAGATGCGAGAGCGTCGCCTCCATCGCCTTTAGATCGGCGATTTTCGCCGCGATCTCGTCCAGATGCTTGGCCGCAATCGCCTTCACCTCGGCACTGGCGCGGCTGTCGTCTTCGTATAGCGCCAGAAGCGTGCGGCAATCGGCAACCGAAAACCCAAGCGCGCGCGCGCGCCCCAGAAACCGCAGTTTGTGCAAATCCGCCTCGGAAAAGGCGCGGTATCCGTTGGCATCCCGGCTGGGCCGCACAAGGTCAATTTCCTCGTAATACCGGATCGTTTTGGGCGGAAGCCCCGTCGCCTCAGCCGCTTGTCCAATGTTCATCAATTTTCTCCAAAACGTCGTAATCTCAAGGCGTTGGTCACCACCGCCACGCTTGAGAACGCCATCGCGCCCGCCGCCAGCATCGGCGACAGGACCAGACCAAAGGCAGGATACAACACGCCCGCCGCGACCGGGATCAACATCACGTTATAGCCGAAGGCCCAGCCGAGGTTCTGATAGATATTCCGCATCGCCGCGCGGCTGAGGCCCAACGCGCGCACAACCCCTGCCGGATCGCCCGACATCAACACGACATCCGCCGTCTCGACGGCCACATCCGTGCCTGTGCCGATTGCAATGCCCACATCCGCCGCCGCCAGAGCGGGCGCATCATTGATACCGTCGCCGACAAAGGCGACCTTGCCGCCCAACCGCTGCAAGATGCGCACCTTGTCGTCGGGCGCGGCATCGGCCTCGACCAGATCAACATCCAAGGTCGCGCCAATCACCTCTGCCGTCGCACGCCGGTCGCCCGAAACCATCGCCACCTTAACGCCCATCTCGTGCAAATCAGAAACCACCTTCGCCGCGCCCTCACGAATGGGGTCCGCAACCG
Source organism: Boseongicola sp. (assembly GCA_013042105.1). Classification (GTDB taxonomy): domain Bacteria; phylum Pseudomonadota; class Alphaproteobacteria; order Rhodobacterales; family Rhodobacteraceae; genus Boseongicola. The sequence continues at coordinate 1,494 of JABDQU010000057.1, read as the reverse complement.
CGATCACGCCCGCCAGCGCGCCGCCGATGGCCACAAAAAACGCCGTCTTGCCCTCGCCCGCAAGCCGATCCGCGGCATCGGCCAACGGCGCAACCTCGATACCGGCATCGCTCAGCAATGTCGCGCTGCCAACCAGAACCCGCACCCCGTCCACCAAAGCCGAAACACCCGCCCCGGTCACGCTTTTGAAATCCTCCGCCGAAGGCACTTTACCCGCCGCCCGCAATATCGCCTCTGCGATCGGATGCTCGGATCCGGCCTCCACGGCCGCTGCCGCCGACAGGACCGCGTCCCGCTCAAAACTCTCCGCTGTCACCACGTCCGTCACCTCGGGTCGCCCTTCGGTCAGCGTGCCGGTCTTGTCAAAGGCCACCACATCCACATCCCGTAACGACTGCAACGCAGCACCTTTCCGAAACAAAACGCCCAGTTCAGCGCCACGCCCCGTGCCCACCATGATCGAGGTTGGCGTCGCCAGCCCCATCGCACAGGGGCACGCAATGATCAGCACCGAAACGCCCGCCACCAAAGCCTCGCCCAGCCCCGGCCCAAACGCCAGCCAGACCAGAACCGTCACCAGAGCAATGCCCAGAACCACCGGCACAAAGACACCCGTGACCCGGTCAATCACCGCCTGCACCGGCAGTTTTGCGCCCTGCGCGTCCTGCACCATGGCTATGATCCGCGCCAGAACCGTGTCCGCACCAACCTCGCTGACGCGCACCTCCAAAAGCCCGGCACCATTCACCGTGCCACCCGTCACCGCGTCGCCCGCGCCCTTTTCCACCGGCACCGGCTCACCCGTCAGCATCGCCTCATCGACAAAACTCGCGCCCTTCACGACCACGCCGTCCACCGGCACCCGCGCACCGGGCTGCAACTGGACCACATCGCCGACCACCACCGAAGCCACCGGCACCTCAACCACGTCACCTCCGCGCAAAACACGCGCCGTGTCTGGCCTGAGGCCCACCAAAGCACGCACCGCCGCCCCCGTGCGCCCTTTTGCGCGCGCCTCCAACAAGCGCCCGAGAAGGATCAATACGACGATCACGCCTGCCGCCTCGAAATAAACCCCACGCGCATTCCCCGGCAAAACGCCCGGCAAAAACGTCGCCACGGTGGAATACAAAAACGCCGCCCCTGTGCCCAAAGCCACCAGCGAGTTCATCTCCGGCGCGCCCTTCAGCAACGCAGGCACGCCGCGCGCGAAAAACACGCGCCCGGGGCCCAAAAGCACCGCGCCGATCAGGAAAAACTGCAAAACCCGGCTCGCCTGATGCCCGATTGTCTCGCCCACCAAAGCATGCACACCCGGAATGAAATGTCCGCCCATCTCAATCAGAAACACCGGCAAAACCAACAGGCCCGCGATCCAGACCGACCGCAGCAACGCCGCGCCCTCTGCCTCATCTTGTGGTGATGCCGCAACATCGGCCTCTATCGGATAGCCCGCCGAACGCGCCGCCGCCAAAATCGCCGCGCGGTCTGTAT
>JABDQU010000055.1 GCA_013042105.1 Boseongicola sp. | reverse complement strand
TGATCAAGATCAAGGAAAACATCATATCTTTTGCATATGAATTGCCTCAACCTAAACAGGAGATGCATAATGTTAAGTAAAAATATGGGAAACTTTGATCGCGCGGCGCGAGTCATTATTGGTCTGGCTTTGCTGATCGCGTTCTTTGCCCTGCCCGATCTTGGGCTGCGCTGGGTGCTTTTGATCGGCATCGTGCCGCTTGCGACCGGGCTTTTGGGCAGTTGCCCGGCCTATTCGATTTTCGGCGTTTCGACCTGTAGCACCAAGTAAATAAACGTTTTTAGTAGGGCGCCGCGTCCTGCTTTTCAGGAAACAGCCGCGCAAACGTCGGAGCGATTGCGCGGTTGACGATTGGCATAAGCGCAAGCCCCAGTGCAAGTCCGAGCACACCGTCAAGAAACGCCGTGACAAGCCACTCGACAAACCCCTGAGCCGCCGATGCCGAGGCCGATACGCTTACGGCAATTACGTGGATTGTGTCATAGGGCCAGTGCCAGCCCAGCACTTCAAGGCCGTGCACAATGATATTTCCGCCGACCCAAAGCATGGCGGCGGTGCCGATCGTCGCGATTATCGTCATCACCGACGGCATAGATTTCACGAGCCATCGTCCAAAGGCCCGCGTTCCGCTCATGCGCCCGATTTGAGTAAGCTTCAGACCCGCGTCATCCATTTTGACCAATATGGCAACAGCCCCGTAAACGAGCGCCGTAATTCCGATGGCGACGATGGCCAAAACAACCGCGGAGGCGACCCAGCCATCGGTTTCAATAGCAGCAAGCGAGATCGTCATAATCTCGGCCGACAGGATGAAGTCGGTCTTGATCGCGCCTTTCACGCGCTGTTCCTCAAGATGCACCGCGTCGAGGGTTTCGGCCTCCTCGGCGTGGGATTTTTCGTGGGGGTGGAAGACGTGCCAGATTTTCTCGGCCCCCTCGAAGCACAGATAACACCCGCCAAGCATCAAGAGCGGCGTCACGAGCCATGGCAGGAAGGCACTCAGTAAAAGAGCGGCGGGCAGAAGAATGACGAGTTTGTTGAAGAATGAGGCACGGGCGATTTTCCAGATGATCGGCAATTCGCGCGCGGCTGGCAGGCCGGTGACATATTTTGGCGTAACAGCGGCATCGTCGATGACGACGCCTGCGGCTTTGGCTCCGGCTTTCGCGGCATCATCCAAAACGGTGCTGCCGACTTTGGCCCCCACCTTGGCCGCCTGCCCCGCGATATCGTCGACTTGCGCCGCCGCAAGTTTCGCGATCGCTGCAACATCATCCAATAGCGCCAGAAGTCCGCTCATTTTTTGCCCTTCCGCAGGTAAGTCCGCATTCGCCTTTTGACATAGCGGGTTGCAGATATGAAGCCACGCCAAAGCGCTTTGAGCCCACCAACCTGTCTAAAAGGTCAGATTGTCCTTTTTTCCTGGATGCTAAATTCAGAGGCGAAAACGTCATAAATGATGCGAACTTGAAGGGACAGCGATTTGGAGCGACTCTCACAATCGCCAACAGAACAAGGGTTTGTGCAAGACCCATACTCGTTTTACCGCGCGGCCCGAGCGCTTGGAGACTTCGTGTATTGGGAAGACTACGGGATGGTTATGGCGACCACCCATGAGGCCGTAAACCGAGTTTTAAAGTCAAAGAAAATGGGGCGCGAGGTGCCGCCAGAACGCCGCAAGCCGATCCGTCCGGGGTTGGAGCCGTTTTACGATGTCGAAGCGCATTCGATGCTGGAACTTGAGCCGCCCACGCACACGCGGTTGCGCCAGTTGGTTCTGAGGGCCTTTACGCGCAACCGGATCTCAACGATGGCCCCCGACATTTCGATGATTGCAGATGGCCTGATGGACGCGTTCCCGGACGAGCCTTTCGACCTTTTGGACGCCTATGCACGCCCCCTTCCGGTGATTGTGATTGCGCGACTTCTTGGGGTGCCAGAAAGCATGGCGCCTCAGTTGCTGTCGTGGTCGAACGATATGGTGGCCATGTATCAGTCACGCCGCACGGTCGAGATTGAGGATCGCGCGGCGGTGGCAGCGACCGAGTTCGGCGACTTCCTTCGCGGCTATGTCGAAGAGCGCAGGTCCACGCCGCGAAATGATCTGATTTCTCAGTTGATCGCCGCCGAGCAAGACGGCGAAAGACTGTCGCGGGACGAACTGATCACGACCTGCATTCTGCTGCTGAACGCAGGCCATGAAGCGACTGTGCACAGTATCGGGAACGCGGTGCGTCATCTTGCCGGGCATTCCCGGCTTTACGAGGCGATGCAGCCCGAACGCATTGAATACGCTGTAGAAGAGTGCCTGCGGTTTGATCCTCCGCTGCATATGTTCACGCGCCATGTCTATGAACCCGTCGACATCATGGACACGCATTTCGAGCCTGGCGACGAGGTGGGATGTCTGCTGGGATCGGCCTGTCGCGACGATGCGATCTGGCCCAACGGGGATCGGTTTGATCCGTTCCGTGACATTGTGAAGAACACGGCATTTGGGGCGGGTATCCATTTCTGCGTCGGTGCACCGCTGGCCCGACTGGAACTTCAGATTGCCCTGCCCGCGCTGTTCTCACGCTTTCCAACCATTCAGATTGTCGAGCCTGCGAAGGTCGCAGATCTTTACCATTTTCGCGGTCTTGAGCGCCTGATGGTCCGTTGCGTTCCGCGCTAGATCATCAGATCGGCAGCATCGTTGTGGACTTGATCTGTTCCATCGAAAGCAGCGCGGTCACATTGTAAATCTGAACTTCTGAAATCAGCGCCTGATAGAATTCGTCATAGGCTCGGGCGTTGCGCACCTGCACTTTCAAAATATAGTCGATATCGCCCGCAAGGCGATGCGCTTCCATCACTTCCGGACGTTCTTTCAAGGCCTTAAGAAACTTTGCCTGCCAGTCGGCCTCATGCGCCGAGGTGCGGATCAGGACAAAGAAACACGCTTCGAACCCAAGGGCCTCAGCGTCCAGCAGAACGGTTTGCTGCCCGATGATGCCAGCTTCGCGCAGTTTACGAATCCGGTTCCACACAGGTGTCTTGGAAGACCCTACTTTCTTGGCAATTTCGTCGAGAGATTGCGCTGCGTCGTCCTGAAGTGTGCGTAGGATTTTCTGATCAAGATCATCAAGCCGTGCCGCCATTCTGTTTCCCCTGCAATCTTGGAACACGCGTTCCAGTTGATGAATGAATAGAAACATTTGTTCTTAATAACAAGCCTGGACTCGTTGTTTTTGGAAATTTGTTCTATCTCCGTAGCAAGAAGTATCGGAGTCGTTCTGACATGAAGCATTTTCCCGTTTTCCTCGCAGTTGAGGGCCGCCGCATCGTTGTTTCGGGTGGAGGCGAAGCCGCGTTGGCGAAATTGCGGCTCTTGCTGAAAACCGAAGCACGGATCACCGTTGTAGCGGCTACGCCAATTGGTGAGGTGACAGCCCTCGCTGCAGAACGGCGGTTAACACTCATTAAGCGCGCGATGGAGCCAGGGGACGCAATCTGCGCGTCTCTGTTTTATGCCGCGAACGATGACGATGCCGAGGACGCCCGCGTGACAGCACTGGCACAGGCGGATGGTGCGTTAACCAATTGGGTCGACAATCTTGGACAAAGCCAGTTCATAACGCCGGCCATCGTCGACCGCGATCCAGTCACCGTTGCGATCGGCACCGAGGGTGCGGCACCGGTTCTTGCACGATCGATCAAGGCAGATCTTGAAGCGCGTTTGCCGCGCGCACTTGGAACGCTGGCTCGGGCTGGCAAGGCGTTTCGCGGCGCGGTGGAAGCATTGCCAATCGGTCGTAAGCGGCGTGCGTTCTGGTCGGAATATTACGATAGCGTCGGCCCCGAGACCTTTGACAAGGCTGGCGAGGCGGGACTGCGCAAAAGCCTTGAAGACCTTCTGGCGAAACACATTTTTGCCAAAACGCAAGCCGGGCACGTGACTTTTGTCGGCGCCGGACCGGGCGATCCTGAGCTACTGACGATCAAGGCGAGGCGCGCCTTGCACGAGGCTGATGTGGTGATCCATGACCGGTTGGTGACGCCGGAGGTTCTTGAACTTGCTCGTCGCGAAGCGCTGATCATCGATGCCGGCAAGGAGGGATTTGGTCCTTCGATGAAGCAGACGG
>JABDQU010000054.1 GCA_013042105.1 Boseongicola sp. | reverse complement strand
TGGCACTTCTGATGGGGAGCCCACACCCGTTATGAACTCGAAATTCGAGAAATTTGCTGAAGCGTTTGTTTCGCCAACACTGTTTACAAAGAACGACAGTATTCCAAAGTCCTCTTCGACTAGGGATAAGTCGATTGTAACCCGTCACGGCCTTTGAGACAGACAGCCTTGTTTTGCTAAAGGAGTGTCTTTCGCTCATCGTAACCCTTGGAGGGATACGAGATGAGAACGAAGACAGGGCCGAACGGATCGGCTGACAGACATGTAAAAGAAATCAAGCGCAAGACGCGGCGGAAGTTTTCTGCAGAAGAGAAGATCCGGATTGTTCTGGACGGTCTGCGCGGAGAGAGTTCAATTTCTGAGCTGTGTCGCCGCGAGGGGATCGCGGAGAGCCTGTATTATAATTGGTCTAAGGACTTCATGGAGGCTGGGAAGAAGCGACTTTCCGGCGATACAGCGCGCCAGGCGACTTCTAGTGAAGTTACTGATCTAAAACGTGAAGCCCATGATCTGAAAGAGGTCGTGGCAGAGCAGACGCTTGAGTTGCGTCTTCTCAAAAAAAGCATGCTCGGGGATGGGGGAGACCCCGAATGAGGTATCCTGCATCAGAAAAGCTGGAGATCATCAGGCTGGTCGAGGGATCACATCTGCCCGTCAGACGCACGCTGGAAAAGTTGGGCGTGTCGCGCCCGACCTTCTACCGCTGGTATGATCATTTTTTGCAGCGTGGCGAAGCTGGGCTTGAGGATAGCAAGCCACATCCGGGCCGTGTCTGGAACCGCATTCCTGACGATGTCCGGCAGGCAATGTTGGAAATGGCCTTGGCTCGGCCAGAACTAAGCCCAAGAGAGTTGGCGGTTACGTTCACAGATGAGCGCAGTTACTTCGTCTCAGAATCCAGTGTTTACAGGCTTTTGCGATCACATGATCTGATCACCAGCCCGAACTTCATTGTCATGAAAGCTGCTGATGAGTTCCGGGATAAAACGACGGCACCAAATCAGCTTTGGCAGACTGACTTCACGTATCTCAAGGTTATTGGCTGGGGTTGGTTCTATTTGTCGACCGTCTTGGATGATTATAGTCGGTACATCATCACCTGGAAGCTTTGCACCGGCATGGCCGCGTCTGATGTGCAGGACACGTTGAATCAAGCGCTGGAAGAAACCGGGCTTGATCAGGCTAATGTCGTTCATCGTCCACGTCTGCTGTCAGACAACGGCCCCTGCTATATCTCCGGCGAACTGGCCGAATACTTGGAAGACAAAGGCATGCCGCACACACGCGGCGCACCTTATCATCCGCAAACCCAAGGCAAGATCGAGCGCTGGCATCAGACCCTCAAGAACCGCATCTTGTTGGAGAACTACTTCCTGCCAGGTGACCTTGAAGCACAGATCGCCGCCTTCGTTGGGCACTACAATCACCAGCGCTATCACGAAAGCCTGCACAACCTGACACCCGCCGACATCTACACAGGTCGCGATCACACAATACTGCTCGAGCGAGAAAGGACAAAAAGGAAAACCATGAAGCTAAGGCGCTTGCAGCACGCCAAGTCCGCTGCTTAACTGAAAACAGATGAGCGATGACCCCTCAAAGTCAAAACGCCATTTGTCTCAAACCATTTGATGACGGACAAGACATTCACCTAAGAGAAATCTCGATCAGGCGGCCCACCGACAGCTGACATTGGTGCAGCTTGCAGCAACTTAGCTCGGGTGGACAAGGAGTAGTCGCGTCAGGCGGGCAATCTATGCCGCGCCTGACACTGAGCCACATCAAGCCCGTTCGTATATGTCTTCGTAACGTACAATGTCGTCCTCTCCCAAATAGGAACCGGTTTGCACTTCGATGAGCTGTAGGGGAACTTTGCCGTGATTAGACAACCGATGAACTTCGCCAAGGGCAATGTAGACTGACTCGTTCTCAGAAAGCAGCTTCTCTTGGTTGCCGACAGTCACGGACGCTGTACCTTCGACCACAACCCAATGCTCTGAACGATGTACGTGACTTTGAAGAGAAAGCTGACCACCTGGCTTCACAACAATAGATTTGACCTGAAAGCGGTTGCCTAGGGACAGAGTTTCATAGTGCCCCCATGGGCGTTCGCAACGCGGAAACTGATCCGCTTGCTTTCGCCCCAGATCGCGAAGCATTGGGACAACGCGGCTTACCGATTGGCTCGAATTCAGGTCGGCAACGACAACCGCGTCGCGCGTTGCGATGGCTGCAATGTTCTTTAGTCCTACGCCGACAACTTCCAGACCTTCGTTGTTTGAGAAGAGCAGGCTGTTTTCGCAGTCTAGTGCATGAGCCGAACCTTGAACGGCGACGCCTTCGTCATCCTTGGCTGCGGCATCCCAGATGCTTTTCCATGACCCAAGATCGGACCAGCCAGACTGCAATGGGACAACATGTCCTTTGACCTTCTCCATCACAGCCACATCGAATGATACGCAGGGCGCTGCGCAAAACGATTTACCGAGACGAAGAAAATCAAGATCTTCGCGCATTTCGCGGACCGCTCGGCGAACAGTCGAGCGAAGCTCAGGCGCAGTACTTCCAAAAACTGTCCGCATCAGCCCAACAGAAAACAGGAACATGCCAGAATTCCAGAGATAGTTGCCAGCCTCAAGCATGATTTCTGCGCTTGCCATATCGGGCTTTTCCACAAACCGAATGAATGGTTGAGCGGATTTACTGATCGTTTTTTGCTGATCTAGCTCGATATAGCCGTATCCTGTTTCCGGGTGGGTAGGACGGACGCCGAAAGTGATAATGTTGCCCTGTCGCGCGGTATCAGACGCAAGCGCCACGGCTTCCGCGAATGCCATCGGGTCAGACATGGCGTGATCAGAAGGCACTATCAATATCATTGCGTCGGCATCATCCTTAGCAATCAGTTCAACGGCTGCGCAAATGGCAGGGGCCGTGTTGCGACCTTCAGGCTCGATCAAAATCTGGCGGTCGGTTACGCCGATCTCGCTTGCCTGGGCCGCTACTGTAAAGCGGTGTTCTTCACTCGTCACGAAGATCGGCGCGCCGCAACCTGCATCTTCCAGACGGCGGATTGTGTCTTGCAACAAGGTCTGTTCACCGTTCAGGCGTGCAAACTGCTTTGGCAAGGATTTACGGCTAACGGGCCAAAGGCGAGTTCCGTTGCCACCACAAAGGATAACGGGGCGGATGGTGTGGGTATTCATGGGAGAAGATCCTTTACGAGGGGTACGAGTTATAGGTGGGATTTAGTTCGGCGCAGGTGGCGCGCCATCAGAAGACCAAGAAGAAAAGCTGTCGCTGCTTGGCAAATCGCTTTCACATAAAGCAGATCGCTAAAGCTTGCCGGATCGCTGACGGACATAAGTGCAAGTTGCACAATGGCCGATAAAAAGACGATAAGAACTCCCGTCTTGTTGCCAAGCGCGATCAGCACGGT
>JABDQU010000148.1 GCA_013042105.1 Boseongicola sp. | reverse complement strand
GATGTATTTGGGTGCTTATTGCAGCAAATGTTAGCGCGTGACAACTGGCGCTTTCCCAGAGGCCGCGATAGAGACAGCCCATGCAGAACGACAATCACAATCTGGCGTGGGAACCATACCATATTTTTGGGGGCGAGCGTGCGTCTCGATGGCTGATTCTCTGTGATCATGCCACAAACCGAATACCGGACTGGATAAATGGCGGCGATCTGGGCATTGCAAGCGAAGACATGGCGCGCCACATCGCGTTTGATGTTGGCGCATCGGGCGTTGCGATCCGACTGGCCGAGCGGCTGGGCGCCCCTGCGATCCTGACCAACTTTTCGCGGCTGGTGATTGATCCGAACCGGGGCGAGGACGACCCGACGCTGGTCATGCAGCTTTATGACGGGACTTTGATCCCTGCAAACCGCGGGATTTCACCGGACGCCGTGACCAAGCGTCTGGACCGCTGTTACCGTCCCTACCATCGCATGGTCGCTGAACTGGCTGCACGGCAAGACGACACCGTGATTGTATCCGTGCATTCGTTCACGCCGCAGTTTCGCGGGCGACCCATGCGGCCCTGGCATTGCGGGCTGCTTTATGGCGACGACACCCGACTGTCGGTGCCCTTGGTTGATTTGCTGGAACAGGTTCCGGGCTTGGTTGTGGCGGCGAACAAACCCTACTCGGGGCATCTGTCGGGCGACACAATTGATCGCCACGCTATTGCAAAAGGGCGGCAGAATACCTTGATCGAGATACGCAACGATCTGATCGAAACCGATACCGGCCAGGTGGAATGGGCGGACCGGTTTGCCAGCCTTCTGCCCGAAGCGCTGGCTTTGGCGGAAAGCGCAGGAGTGACACCATGAGCATCGACGAGCAAACCCAAATCGAACTTGAAGCCGCGGCATTCCGGCGGCTGCAAAAGCACCTGATGGAAGATCGCACCGATGTGCAAAACATCGATATGATGAACCTTGCCGGGTTTTGCCGGAACTGTTTGTCGCGCTGGTATCAGGAAGCCGCTGCCGAACGTGGGATCGAGATGTCGAAAGACGAAGGGCGCGAGGCGTTTTACGGGATGCCCTATGGTGCGTGGCGCGACCAGTATCAGACCGAGGCCAGTGAAGCGCAAAAACAGGCGTTTGAAGTGTCATTCGCTGAAAACGTCGGCACCGACAAGACCTCTTAACCAGTGCTGGCGACGCGTCGCGCGTGCTCGGGCCACCAAATCTGAAGAACGTCGGACAGGGGTTCGGGACGGCCAAAGTGATACCCCTGAAATCTTCCGCAGCCGAGCGCACGCAGGATATTGGCATGGTCTTCTGTCTCAACGCCTTCAGCGGTCACTTTGATGTCCAGCGCGCTGGCAAGATCAATGATGGCGCGCACCATGCCTGCCGAACGGCTTGACGTGTTGATCGGCGCGATAAGTCTGCGATCAATTTTCAATCGGTCCGGCGCGACATTTTCAAGCGCAATGATCGAGGCATGACCACTGCCAAAATCATCAACCTCCAACCCGACGCCTGCGTCCCGCAACGCATCAAGTTGCAGGGACGTCGCTTCATCCTGATCATCGAGGAAGATCGACTCGAGAAGCTCGAAAGCGACCCTGCCCGGATATTCGGTGGCCTGTCGCGCCGCTGTCAGAACGCCGCGCGACATGAGCCGTTTGTGCGAGATATTGAAGGACAAGGACGGAGCCGGGATGTTCGCAAAAGCGTCGATGCATTCGCGAAGAGCCGCTTCAAAGACAAGCTGGTCGATCCGGTCAACGACCTCAAGATCCTCGGCAATCGACAAGAACCTGTCCGGCGTCATCAGACCACGCTTCGGATGACGCCATCGCGCAAGGGCCTCAAGTCCGACAGGTCGACCGGTTTGTGCATCGATTTGCACCTGATAAAACGGAACGATTTCCCGGGCATCGAGGGCGCGCAGAAGATCATCCGAGAGCGTCTTCATCTCGGCCATCTCAAGAAAATCGCTTTTGTCGAACCGACGCGCCCTGCCCCGCCCAAGGGACTTCGCCTTGTAAAGCGCGATGTCGGAATCCGTTAGCAAATCCGACACGTCAGACACATCTGTCGAGGCAATGCCGACGCTTGCCCCAACACGGTGCTCGACACCATCGATCGTGACCGGGCGCCAAAAAGCCGCGACGATCGCATCGGCCAATTCACGCGGCGGCTGATCTTGCGTTTCGTCGCTATAGCGCAGAATGACAAACTCATCCCCCCCGGTGCGTGCAAGCGTATCCGTTTCAAGGACAAGGCTTTGCAGAGCGTCGCCCACCCGACACAGCACTGCATCCCCGACCGCATGACCGCGCGTGTCGTTAATCTGTTTGAAGCGGTCGAGGTCCACATGCAGCGCGGTAATGCGCCCGCCTTCGCGGCGCAGAATGTCGCTGAGACGGGCAAGTTCCTCGTTCAGAAATCGTCTGTTCCCAAGTCCGGTAAGAGAGTCATGATAAGCATGATGCTGAGCAATTTTATGAGCTTCTTCAAGCTGTTGCGCATAGGATTCGCGTGAAAGGCGCGCGCTTTCCAGTTCAGTGATATCCGTGCCAATCACCAGCGTATCGCCGATGGGTGTTCTGTGACTTATGGCCTGATGAACGTGTCCGTTGGTGAATCGGGTGATGTCACGGATCGGGCCGGCGCGAAGCGCATCTGCCGAAGCCGCCGCCCATTTATCTTCACGCCCGACCGCGTCTTCAAACAAACCAGAGTTCGCAGCAAGGTTCAGGAAGTCCTCAAGTGACGTCCCCGGAGCCAGCATGTCCTTCCGGTTCATCAGGCTTTTCGCGAAAGACTGATTGGACACCACAAGACGCCAGTCTTTGTCCCAAATGGCGAAGGGGCCTTCCAGACCGTTGAGTGCGGTCAAAAGACGGTCCTGCGACAGCTCAACTTCGCGGATGGCCTGATCACGTTCCTGAAGGGCTGCTTCAGCCGCATCTTCGCGTTGCTTCAACGCGTTGAGATCCCGGTAAATTGCTGCGGAGTATCGCCCGCCCTCTACTGGAATGAGAAAAATCCTGATGCTGGTCCAGACGGATTTGCCCTGCTTCGTGCGGCAATAGGTTTCAGCGGAGATGTGCCGCCCCCCTGCCTCAATCCTGGGCACGACAGAAGCGAGGAAATCCTGGTAATGCGCAGGATCATTCACCATGCTCACGCCGTAACCGATTGCTTCGGCCTGATCATAGCCGAACAGGTCGGTATAGGCCTCATTGATCCAGAGCACTTTGGCCTCCGGATCTTCAACCAGGTCACGATATCCGATCACAATTGCATCGCCTGCAAGCGATGCAAAAGATGCAAGGATTTCGTCGAGTGTCGTCACGTCATACCGGTCTGCTTTCAGAGCGGCATCCAGATAACTGCGCGGACTTAATGGTTCCCTAAGTCCCGCTTACATTATTACTTCGAAGTTGAATCAGATTGACGCGTCAGACGGCCGTCTTGCGGCTTTCATCAAGGTAAATCTCGCGCAGACGCGCCGCCACTCTTCCAGGTGTGCCATCCCCCAATGGCGCGCCGTCAATTTCGACAACCGGCATCACAAACGTCGATGCCGATGTAATGAAAGCCTCGTCCGCGTCCTTGGCCTCGTCGATGGTGAAAGCGCGCTCTTCCACAACCATTTGCGCCTCTTTTGCAAATCGCAGGACGGCCGCGCGCGTAATCCCATGAAGGATGTCATTGGACAAATGGCGCGTGATGATCTTGCCATCCTTAACGATGTAAGCGTTGTTCGAGGTGCCTTCAGTCACGTGGCCATCCTCAATCATCCACGCATCATCACACCCCGCCGCCTTGGCCATCATCTTGCCCATCGAAGGATACAGAAGCTGCACGGTTTTGATATCGCGACGCGCCCAGCGCTGGTCTTCGATCGAGATCACCTTCAAACCCGTTTTCGCCGCAGGGCTGTCGGCAATGGACTTGGCTTGGGTGAAAAGCACAAGCGACGACGGCACTTTATCGGGATCAGGGAAAGCAAAATCACGATCCGCATCCGCACCGCGCGTGACCTGCAAATAGATCATGCCTTCCTGCAAATCGTTGCGAACAACCAATTCGCGGTGAATTTCGAGCAATTCGTCCATCGTCACGGGCGCCGCCATGTCCAGCTCGCTCAACGAGCGCTCGAGACGCCGGGCGTGCCCAGCAAAGTCGAGAAGCTTGCCCTCAAGGACGCTGGTAACCTCGTAAACGCCATCGGCAAAGAGAAACCCCCGGTCAAACACAGACACTTTGGCCTGATCTTCGGGCACGTAGTCGCCATTGACGTAAACGATGCGGGTCATGGGGTGGGATCTCCGGCTAGGGGACGTGAGGATTTCAAGTGCGCACGGAGGGGCCCGCCCCTCCGAACCTCCCCGGGATATTTTCCAACAGAAGAAGGTTCAAGGGGCTTAACCCCAAAGTGCGGCTAAAGGCGGGTGCAAACGCTGATCTTCAAATGCCAGAGGGGGCGTGCGATCCTCTGCCAAAAGCAGCGGGCCGTCGAGGTCGACATATGCGGCCCCTTGCGCAAGCAGCGTCGCCGGCGCCATGGCGAGGGACGTTCCGACCATGCAGCCAATCATCAGGCCGTAACCTTGAAGCATAGCGGCTTCTTTCAAGGCCAGGGCTTCGGTGAGACCGCCGGTCTTGTCGAGTTTGATGTTGGCGAGATCGTATTTCCCTTTGAGCCCGGGCAGTGAGGCGCGATCATGGCAGCTTTCGTCCGCACAGACCGGCAAAGGGCGCTCAATTTCGGCCAACATGTCGTCTTTTCCGGCAGGCAGCGGTTGTTCGACCAGCAACACGCCAAGACGCAACAGATGCGGCGCGAGGTCACTGTACACCTCGGCAGTCCATCCTTCATTTGCATCAACGATGATGTCGGTCCGCGCTGCACCACGCCGAACAGCCTCCAGACGTGCCATGTCATCGGGCGTTCCAAGCTTTACTTTCAAAAGCGGGCGACCCGCATTGCGCGCCGCGGCGGCCTGCATTTTCTCGGGCGTATCCAGTGATAGAGTATACGCGGTGATGAGTGGGCTTGGGGCTGCAACACCGGCCAACTCCCAAACACGGACGCCGGCCCGCTTCGCTTCAAAATCCCACATCGCACAATCAACCGCGTTGCGCGCAGCACCAGCTGGCAAGACGTCCTGCAATACACCGCGTGTGATGTCTCCCGACAGCGACAAGACCTCCTCGGTGACACTTGCCAGCGTCTCACCATAGCGCGCATAGGGCACACATTCACCGCGTCCCTCAAAATCACCATCCGAAACCCTGACCGTCAACACTTCGGCCGCATCGCGCGAACCCCGCGAAATGGAAAATGTCTCTTTCAGCCGGAAGCGCTCAGGCTCAACGGTAATACTCAACGTCAAAAAAGCGCTCCTCATTCTTTGGGTCCAAAAATCCCAGGGGGCGCGGGGAACAGCGTCCCCCACCTACCGCGACGAGGCGAAGGACCGGCGCAACCCTAAAGCGCCACCAGCGCATCTACCAAACGTGCTGCTCCATGGCGATACGGGTCTACTGTCGGAAGGCCCATGCGATCTTCAATCTCTGCACATAACGCCATCGCTTCGGTATCGCCCAGCGCTTTTGTGTTCACCGAAACGCCAGCCACCTGACAGGCGGGATTGGCGATGCGGGCAAGCGGCAACGCCATGTCGCGCAATTCCTCCAGCTTCGGCAATCCGAAGTCCGGCAGACCGCGCATGTGGGTGCGTGTCGGCTCGTGGGCGAGGATCAGCGCATCGGGCTGCCCCCCGTGAATGAGTGCCATCGTCACGCCGGAATAAGACACATGCCAGAGACTACCCTGCCCTTCGATGTGATCCCAGTGGTCCGCATCCGCGTCAGGGGTCAACCACTCAACAGCGCCCGCCATGAAGTCCGCCACAACAGCGTCCAGCGGCACACCCTTGCCGGTGATTAGAATTCCCGTCTGCCCGGTCGGGCGAAACGTCGACTTCATGCCACGCTTTTGCATCTCGGCGTCCATCGCGAGGCCGGTATACATCTTCCCGACCGAGCAATCTGTCCCAATCGCCAGACACCGTTTCCCGGACCGTTTCACACCGTTTGCAATCGGGTAGGCGACGGTCGGAATACGCACATCGTGAAGCGTGGCTCCCGTGCGCGCCGATGTTGCCTTCAGAAGGTTCTCGTCTCGCAGAAGATTGTGCAGACCACTGGCCACGTCAAAACCGATTTCCATGGCCTCGGCCAACACACGCAGCCAGGCATCGGAAATGACGCCACCACGGTTCGCCACGCCCACGACAAGCGTGCGGGCGCCTTTGTCATAGGCCTCTTGCAGAGACATATCGGGCGAGCCGACATCCGCGTTGCAGCCTTCCATACGGAACTGGCCGACGACATTGTCCGGGTTCCAGTCCTTGATGCCTTGTGCGACCTTGGCGGCGAGGTTGTCGTGGGCGTCTCCTAGGAAAAGGAGATATGGCGTGCGAATCATGGTGAGCCCCTTTGCTTTTGCGCGACATTCTGTGCTTTTTTACGCAAATGCCTTGCGATCTTGCTGAATTTAGACGGACTTGAGTAATAAATCCGCGATTTCAATCAGATTTGTCGAAGAATCTTGCTTCCAAGTGCAACATGACACTTTTTGCTGCACCTGCAAAAGAACCCTTGAACGGTGTTGCGCAACATAATATCAGGCTGGAAATTCAAAACGAAAGAAAGTTACGCGCATGTCGTTCCGCCTTCAGCCCGCCGCCCCTGCCCGTCCGAACCGTTGCCAGTTGTTCGGCCCCGGATCGCGGCCTGCGATTTTTGAGAAGATGGCGGCGTCGGACGCGGATGTGATCAATCTCGATCTTGAGGACTCGGTTGCGCCTGCCGACAAGGACGAGGCGCGTCAGAACATCATTCAGGCCACACATGACGTGGACTGGAACACCAAATACCTGACCGTGCGGATCAACGGGCTGGACACGCCTTACTGGTATCGCGACGTGGTGGATTTGCTGGAAAACGCCAGCGACCGGCTTGATCAGATCATGATCCCGAAAGTCGG
>JABDQU010000147.1 GCA_013042105.1 Boseongicola sp. | reverse complement strand
GTCCGCCAGAGGCCTGGATCGTGATCTTGTGCTCTTTGCCGGTGCCCTTGTCTTTGGCGGTCACCTCAACGATGCCGTTGGCGTCGATGTCAAAGGTCACTTCGATCTGCGGCATGCCGCGTGGCGCCGGCGGGATGTCTTCAAGGTTGAACTGACCCAGCATCTTGTTGTCGGATGCCATTTCACGTTCGCCCTGGAACACGCGCAATGTCACGGCGTTCTGGTTGTCTTCCGCGGTTGAGAAGATCTGCGACTTCTTCGTCGGGATCGTCGTGTTGCGGTCGATCAGGCGGGTGAAGACACCGCCAAGCGTTTCGATACCAAGCGACAGAGGCGTCACGTCCAGAAGAACAACGTCTTTGACGTCGCCTTGCAGAACACCAGCCTGAATAGCAGCGCCCAGCGCCACAACTTCGTCCGGGTTCACGCCTTTGTGGGGCTCTTTACCGAAGAACTTGGTCACTTCTTCCACGACGCGCGGCATACGGGTCATACCACCAACGAGAACGATCTCATCAATGTCGGACGTCGACAGACCGGCGTCTTTCAGTGCGGCCTGACATGGCTTGATCGAGTTCTTGATCAGGTCAGAGACAAGGCTTTCCAGCTTGGCACGGGTCAGTTTCATGACCATGTGCAGCGGCTGGCCCGAGTCCTTGTCCATCGAAATGAACGGCTGGTTGATTTCGGTCTGTGTCGAAGACGACAGCTCGATCTTCGCTTTTTCGGCAGCTTCTTTCAGACGCTGAAGCGCCATCTTGTCCTTCGTCAGGTCCGCGCCGTGTTCTTTTTTGAACTCGTCGGCGAGGTAGTTGACGATGCGCATGTCAAAGTCTTCACCGCCGAGGAACGTATCACCGTTGGTGGATTTCACTTCGAACAGACCGTCGTCGATCTCAAGAATAGTGATGTCGAACGTGCCGCCACCAAGGTCATAGACCGCGATGGTTTTCGTTTCTTTCTTGTCGAGACCATAGGCCAGCGCAGCTGCCGTTGGCTCGTTGATGATGCGCAGCACTTCGAGGCCGGCGATCTTGCCGGCGTCTTTGGTGGCCTGACGCTGGGCGTCATTGAAATACGCAGGAACCGTGATGACGGCTTGCGTGACGTCTTCGCCAAGATAGCTCTCGGCGGTTTCTTTCATTTTGCCAAGGATGAAGGCTGAAATCTGCGATGGAGAATACTTCTTCTCACCGGCTTTGACCCATGCGTCCCCATTGCCGCCATCCACGATGTCGTACGGGACGATATCCTTGTCTTTTGCGACGGCTGAATCGTCTACCCGGCGACCGATAAGGCGCTTGACCGCGAAGACGGTGTTTTCGGGGTTTGTGACGGCCTGACGTTTTGCAGGCTGACCGACGAGACGTTCGTCGTCTTTGAAAGCCACGATCGACGGTGTCGTGCGTGCGCCTTCTGCGTTTTCGATGACCCGTGGCTGGCTGCCGTCCATGATGGCGACGCAGCTGTTGGTAGTACCAAGGTCAATACCGATGACTTTACCCATGCTCTAATCCTCTAACTCTGGCGATTGTTGGGGCCCGGGCCCATTATGGCACCTCAGGTCCCATCCCAAGGAAATGTGACTTCCCATTCGGGTCATCACGGCTTCGTGGGGTATATAGGGAGGTGATTATGGCCCTGCAAGCGGTCGTAGCAGCGGATTTGGTTCAATTTTCGGAATCTTTTTCAATGGTTGATCTGTTTGACACAGAACCGGGCGCGCCGGTTGATCTGATGGGGGCGGTGATATGGCCGTGCTGGCTGGATCGCGCGGCGCAGACCGCGATGCTGGCGGACTTGCGGGATGTCGCCCGTGCGGCACCGTTTCGGCAGTATGAAACCCCGGGTGGACACAAGATGAGTGTCCGGATGACTGCCGCGGGTGAGGTTGGGTGGGTCACGGATCGCTCGGGGTATCGGTATGCTTCGCAACATCAGAGTGGCGGCTCCTGGCCAGAAATACCGGCCTCGGTTCTGGACGTCTGGCGCGCCATATCAGGCGTTGATCGTGACCCGGACAGCTGTCTGGTGAATTACTATGGTGAGGGTGCAAAGATGAGCCTGCACCAAGACAAGGACGAGGCCGATCATCACTGGCCTGTGGTGTCGATCTCGCTGGGTGATCCCGGCTTATTCCGTGTTGGCGGCATGGTGCGTAAGGATCCGACCAAAAGCCGCTGGCTGATGTCCGGCGATGTCGCCGTCCTGTCAGGCGACGCGCGGCTGGCCTATCACGGGATTGACCGGATCAGGTTTGGCGAAGGTGATCTTCTTCCGGATGGCGGGCGGATCAACGTCACTCTGCGGGTGGCGCAATAGTGCAGCAACCCGAGTAAAGCCCGGGCTGGCGGAAACCGTCTTCCGTGTTGTTGTCAGACACCAGCATGTCAACTTCGATTCCAAAGGCGCGATCCGACATTCCGTCACTACAGGCGCGCAGCCGGATCGACAGGTTTACGTCAATTGGTCCGGCGTCCGGTGACATCATGCTGCCGCGATAAAAATACCGGTCGGATTGCGACCGCGAACTGAAAAGCCCCGAGATAAAGCCCTCTGCGGGTGGAACGTCGGGCATCGAGAGCCGTATCGCGGGTTGGTCATAAGAGAGTGACCAGAAAGGTTCGGTTCCAAAGCACTGGCGAATGTCGGGAAAGGCGGAGGCCGCCTGTTTGTCCTGCCGCGCCAGAAATGTGAGCGAGATCCATCCTGTGCCTTCGCCCACGTTCACAAGGCCCCACGTCTGATCGTCGTTTGTGCGAACCACTTCGATATCTTTCGTGTCAGGCGCCAGCGTCGAGAGAACCTCGGAGGCAATATCCGGTTCGGCGCGCACGTTCAGAACCTCGCCGTCGCTAAGGCCGATCACATCGTGAAGTGCAGGCCAGTCATGTTGCGAGGCGGCGGCCGGGCTGGCCAGCGCCAGCATCAGGGCAATTGCCCGGATCACCGCGCCGCATCCCAGCTGAGCGAAGCACGCCGGGACGTGTAGAAGACGCCGATAATCCCGATGGCCAGCAGCACCAGCGACACCCACAACGGATACATCAGCGATGATTTCATCGGGTTGTAGTTCACGAAAATATAGCCGCGACCCTGATCAATGATGTGAAACAGTGGGTTCCAGTCAAACATCGCAATCATATGTGCAGGAAGAGCGTTGGCCACAAACATCTTGCCGGATGCAAACATGTTGGCACGCGAATAGACCTGCATGACGATTGCCGTAGCCTTTGGAAACCAAGGCTTCAGGCCCAGCAAGACCATTCCCACCGAACAGCCCGAAAACCAAGCCAGCACCAGCATCATTGCAGCGCCGAACGGGTCGAATATCTCAATCGGTGTCCAGACCAGATGATAGAGCAGCAGGATCGTAAACATCGAAATGATCTGAATATAGAAGGCACTCAAAGCCGCCGCGCAGACGGCGATGACCTGATTCATCGGACGGTGCTGCATCATCGGCGATGTCGGCCCCTCCGAGCCCATGACCGCGCCGACAGATTTCACGTGGGTCATGAACACGAAAATCCCGGACATCACGTAAAGCAGGAAATCACCCCGGATCGCGAGGCCCCGCAGCCCGAGAATATCCAGCAGGACAAAGAAGGCACCGACCATGATCATCGTCTGGAAGATGTTGTAGACGATCGCAATCGTTGCATCGCGGTGGGTTTTGCGGATCGAGCGCACGGTGTTGTGAAACACCAACTGCAGAAGCGTTCCCGCCCCTTCCAACAGTGATGATCTGCGTTCCGCCTGAAACATCCTGGTCTCGCTCAAATCTGACCAAAGCCGCAGCGTCTTCGCGCCGTCGCCTCTTGTCGTTGCCCCGTGCGCACAGCATAACCTTGTGACAACGTGTTTTTCCAGAACGAAGGGATGTCCAGTGGCGGATTTTGACCGAGCCGACATGGTTGCAACATTCCGCCGCCTCGCGCTTTTGGGCGGCGAAGCGATCATGGAGGTTTATGGCCGCGAGGATTTTGGTGTGCGCGCCAAGTCGGACGAAAGCCCCGTGACCGAAGCGGATGAGGCGGCTGACAAAGTGATCTCGGACGGGTTGCGGGCTGCTTTTCCCGATATTCCGCTTGTGACCGAGGAACAATCGGACACGCACACACAGTCGGTTTCGACATTTCTCATCGTGGACCCGCTGGATGGCACCAAGGAATTTGTTCAGCGTCGCGGCGATTTCACCGTCAATATTGCGCTTGTCGAAGACGGAGTGCCAACGCTCGGCGTTGTATTCGCGCCCGCGAAAGGGCGTTTGTTTTACACCTCGGCCGCGGGTGGAAGCGTTGAGGAAACCGGGGCATTCGCCGTTGATACCCCCGGAGAACGAACCCCGCTTTGCGTCGGGATGCCTGACAATACCGCACTGCGCGTCGTCGCGTCAAAATCGCACCGAAGCCCCGAGCTTGAAAGTTACATCGACCGCTACAGCGTCGCCGACAGCGTCGCGGCGGGTTCGTCTTTGAAGTTTTGTCTGGTTGCTGTGGGGGAAGCAGATTTCTATCCGCGCCTCGGCCCGACGATGGAGTGGGATACTGCTGCGGGTGATGCTGTGTTGCGCGGGGCTGGTGGTGAAGTCGCGGACCGCACCACACTTGAGCCGCTCGCCTATGGCAAGACGGACTTTCGCAACCCGCATTTCCTGGCCTATGCGCGCGGTGTTGAGCTGAAACCGGAATAGGCGATGACGGCGACGGATGCTCCTGCGATCAGCGTCATCGTCGCGAGTCACCAGCGACCCCGATGGCTACGGCGCTGCCTGACCGCGCTGGCGCAGCTCGACTATCCCAACTTCGAGATCATCATCGCGGCGGACGACACGGGCCTTCGCGCACTCGCAGATCATGCCGCCGCCCCGCATATCAAAACAATCGCCGCGCCCGAGGCCAACATCTCGCGCACCCGCAATCTGGGACTTGCGCGGGCGGCGGGCGAGATTGTTGCGTTCATCGACGACGATGCTGTGCCCGAGCCGCTTTGGTTGCGTTTCCATGCCGGGGCGCTGGCTGCAACCGGGGCAGCGGCGTGCGTCGGATACGTGCGTGGGCGCAACGGCATCAGCTTTCAGTCCCGCGCCGAATCAGTGGACGCTTTTGCCGAAACGCATCGTGAACAATCCCGCCCCGATGCACCCTTCGTCCCCGAAAGCACAACGGGTCGCGCGGTTAAACTGGTGGGCACGAATTTCACGGTCCGTCGCGATATACTTTGCGAAATCGGCGGTTTCGACGAAGCGTTCCGCTACTATCTGGATGATACCGATCTGTCCCTCAGGCTTGCAGCGGCGGGTCATATTACAGCCGTCGCGCCTCTGGCCGAGGTGCATCACGCAACAGCGCCGTCTGCGCGCCGCACACCCGCGCGCCGCCCACGCGATCTGTTCGATATTGGGCGCAGCACAGCGCTGTTCCTGCGCAAACACAGCGATGCCTCCGCTGATCTGTTCGAACGTATACATCATCGCGAACGCGGTCGCCTTTTACGGCATTTAGTGGCCGGAACCTGCGAACCCCGGGATATTGCGCGCCTTTCTGTGACGCTGGAGGCGGGTTGGAATACCGGAAAAGCCGACAAGCTACAGCCAACAGGGACCATGGATGCGCCCGATGAGAGCTTTTCGCGGTTTCCGGCCAAAGCCCCGGGTCACCACGTGATCGGCGAGCGATTTCTCGGCAATCGCACCATGCCACCGCCAGATCAACGCACCAGCCTGTTTCGATTTTCCCGGACGACTTTGCGGCACCGCGTCCAATTTGTTGAGCCCGGCATCTGGCTTCAGACCGGCGGTCAATTTGGCCCCAGCCTTCGAAATGGCCCGGTTTTCAGGTGGTGCAGATTTGCCGAACGCTTGGAAGAAGAAACCGCCCGAGTTGCAATGCAAAGGGGGATCGGTGAAAATTAATAATCGCAGGGTAACGTGGGGATGTTGCCACCCTGTCTCGTAACCTTGGGTCGTCCGGCATGTCCGTTCGGCCCTCAAAGCCCGTAAGAGGTCCTGTGTGTCTGAGTTGAAGAGACGTGTAACCAAAGCAGTTTTCCCCGTAGCCGGACTTGGAACCCGCTTCCTTCCCGCGACAAAATCCGTGCCCAAAGAGATCATGACGCTGGTTGATCGCCCGCTGATCCAATACGCGATTGATGAAGCGCGCGCGGCAGGTATTACCGAATTCATCTTTGTGACCTCGCGCGGCAAGAACGCGCTTGAGGATTACTTCGACCACGCGCCTCAGCTTGAGGACTCGCTGAAGAAGTCTGGCAAAGACGCGCTTTTGAACACCTTGAAATCGACGAATATGGAAAGCGGCGCCATCGCCTATATCCGTCAGCACAAGGCCATGGGTCTGGGGCACGCGGTCTGGTGCGCCCGCCGTCTGATCGGGGATGAGCCTTTCGCGGTCATTCTGCCCGATGACGTCATCGCTGCCGACAAGCCCTGTCTGCAGCAAATGGTCGAAGCTTATTGCGAGACCGGCGGAAGCATGGTTGCCACGATGGAAGTCCCGAGCGAGAGAACATCGTCTTACGGTATCCTTGACGGTCAGGCCAACGGTGGGCCGCTTGTTTCAGTGCGTGGGATGGTCGAAAAGCCCAGCGTCGAAGAGGCGCCTTCCAATCTTGCGGTTATCGGGCGCTACATCCTGACGCCGGATGTGCTGGAAACCCTGAATAAGCAAAAGTCCGGGGCTGGCGGAGAAATTCAGCTGACAGATGCGATTGCTGCCGAAATAGAAGCGGGCCGCAGTGTCCATGGCCTCAAGTTTGAGGGGCAGCGCTTTGATTGTGGCTCGAAAGCGGGCTTCCTTCAGGCGACTGTCAGCTTCGCGCTGGCGCGTGCCGAATTACAGGACGAGTTTGCGACTTTTCTGCGCGAGATATCGCCATTGATCCGCGCGGCTGAGTAGTCATAATAATCCGAAACACCAAGCGAGCAGGCAACAGAACTTGGCT
>JABDQU010000042.1 GCA_013042105.1 Boseongicola sp. | reverse complement strand
CTATGAAACCGCGTTTTACCAACCTTTCCTGAGTGACTGGCGCAATTATGAGGGTTGGGAAATTGCGGGTGGCGTGTGGACCGCCGAGCGGGCCCACCACCTGTTCAAAGAGATCGTCAACAGCTTCGAAGCGCCGCCCATGGACATCGCGGTGCGTGATCAACTGGCGGACTTTGTGGCGCGTCGAAAAGCAGAAGGCGGCGCGCCCACCGACTTTTAGGATGCCGTCCAGCGACAGGACGTTTCGACTGCATGCAAAAATGACATCGCGGATGACCGGGCTGACATTAACCAAAATCGGGTGTTGTCAACGCGGACAATCATCGCACCCAGATGTTCCATCACAGTGCGCGCGGCGGACCCGGTCGGAAAGGCGTCGGGGGCCAGATCAAGTGGGCAAATACGCTCAAGAGCGCTTGTCGCGCCTTCGCCCGATAGTTCAAGAATGACCCAGGCGTCCGTTTGGACCGTGGTATAGCCCACCTCTGCCAGATCGTCTTGAACGGACACCTCGGTACGGTTCGTATCGGGGTGAAATGCCAATAAGAACTGATCGGCGGTCAATGGGATCGCGCGCATGCCGTTCGCTTGCGTAGTGGTCGACGGCGTGGGCATGGTAAGGGTCCACGCCGTGTCGAGCTTTGTGGAAAGCGCGGTGTCACCATCGCGCGGGACCGCCACAGAAATGAGCGCAATATCAGAGCGTTCCGCAAGTGTGCAGTTCGAAAATTCATGGTTAAAGCCACCCAGAACCGGGGCGGCGATAAGAGTAATATCAGCCACGTTGACGCTCTCCTTCGGGGTCGATGTGGTGGGGTGAACAGACTTCGACCATTACGTCCTGACCGCGAATCGGGCTGAAGCTGCGAAGCGTTTCCCCGTGTCGGTCGCGGCCTCTTTTCAGAAAGCCCAGACCGATGGAATGGCCAAGCTCCGGTGAATAGGCAACCGACGTCATCCAGCCCTGATCATGGGCCATGTCTTCGGGATCGCCGGGCGAAAGAAAGTGTGCGCCCGCAGTCAGGTTGACGTTCGCGTCAACCGGCCGAAGGCCCACGAGTTGAAGCCCGTCTTCGCGGGTCTGTTCCGGTCGATCAAGCAAAGCCGCGCCGATGAAATCCTTCTTGCGCGAGACCATTTTGTCCAACCCGATCATACGCGCGTCGGTCTGTCCATTAAGCTCATTTCCGGCGACGTGACCCTTCTCAATCCGCATGACGCCCAGCGCTTCAGTGCCATAGGGCGTAAGGTTAAATTCTTCCCCGGCCGCCATCATCGCGCGGATCATCGCGTCGCCGTAACGCGCCGGCACAGCGATTTCATAGGCAAGCTCTCCCGAAAATGAGATCCGGAACAACCGTGCAGATGTGCCGCCAAATACGGTGCAGGCTGCGCAGGACATGAAGGGAAAGGCATCGTTTGAAAGGTCCAGATCGTCGACGACTTTCTGCATCAAAGCACGCGACTTCGGCCCCGCAACCGAGAACTGTGCCCATGCGTCGGTCGTTGAAATCAGGTGCACATCAAGGTCCGGCCAGAGGCATTGGCGCGCAAATTCAAGATTACGGAATACCAGCACGGCGTTGGCAGTTGTCGTGGTCATCACGAAATGTGTATCAGATAGCCGCGCGGTGGTTCCGTCATCGTAAACCGTGCCGTCTTCACGCAACATCAGACCATAGCGGACCTTGCCGACGGGCAGTTTCAGAAACGCATTTGCGTATATTTTATTGAGGAATTCAGCCGCATCGCGGCCCTGAATGTCAATTTTTCCAAGTGTGGTGACGTCGCAAATACCAACCGCTGTTCGGGTTGCTTTCACCTCGCGATCAACACTGTCGCGCCAGCCCTTCTCACCGGGACGCGTGTACCATTCCGCGCGGAGCCAAGCGCCGGTTTCAACAAAACTCGCACCGCTTTCGCTGGCCCAGGCATGGCTGGGCGTAAGCCGCGTTGGTCGAAAATTCTTGCCGCGCGCACGCCCTGCAAACGCTCCGATGGGGACGGGGCTGTAGGGTGGACGAAAGATCGTCGTGCCGGTTTCCGGAATAGTTTTGCCCGAAGCCTCGGCCATCACGGCAAGGCCCAGCATGTTCGATGTCTTGCCCTGATCGGTGGCCATGCCCAGCGTCGTGTAGCGCTTCAGATGTTCGACTGACCGAAAGCCTTCGCGATGTGATTGCGTGACGTCCTTGGTCGTCACATCGTTCTGCAAATCGACCCAGGCGCGATTTTTACCTTCGTTAATGTGCCAGATGGGTGCTGTCGAAAAGTCTTCATCACGCGCTTTGGGAGCCTCGCCAGTGGCGCGGGATTTGCCGAGATCCATCGCGATGCGAGTCGCTGTTTCGTGGGCTTCGCTCAAGGTTGACGCTAACGTCAACGTTCCCGCCGCGGCACCGACAACTGTCATTCCAGGGGGAAGTTCCCCGCCCGGAACGAACCCTGCGATGTCTTCTCGCCAGGTGGGTCGACCTCTGTGATGACTGCTTAAATGCACGTTTGGGGACCAACCGCCAGAGACCGCCAGGCAATCGGTCTCAATTTTACGGCCGGTGTTGAGTTGCACGCTTTTCAATCCCTTCCGACCGGTGGTGTTCACCACAAACTCGCCTTTACGGGCATCGATAACGGCTGAGATATCTACGCCTTTGGCGCGCAAGTCATCAGCCGTGCGCAGGCCGTCGTTATTGTTCGTAAACACGGCCACCTTGCGCCCCGGAGCCACCCCAAACCGGTTGACATAAGTCCGCACGGCCCCCGCCAGCATCACGCCGGGGCGGTCGTTATTGCCAAACGCCATCGACCGTTCTGTTGCACCCGCACACAGGATGGCGCGCTTCGAATACACGCGCCACAGAACGTGTCGAGGTTTGTCGCCGCTGTCTGCACGGTGGTCCGTCATCCGCTCCAGAGCGCCGTAAATCCCATGATCGTAAGCGCCGTAAACTGTGGTGCGCGCCATCATCCGGACGTTGTTCATACTTGTTAATTCTGTGACCGCCGAGCGCGCCCAATCCGCCCCGGCAATCCCACCGACGTCGTAGGTTTCGCCGTTCAACCGACCGCCCATGCGAAAATCTTCGTCGGCAAGGATGACGCGCGCTCCGGCTCGTCCTGCAGCGAGCGCCGCTGCCAGACCCGCGGGTCCTGCACCGATGATCAAGACGTCGCAGTGAAGATATCCGTGGTCATACTCGTCCGGGTCGGGTTTGCCGGAAAGGCGTCCAAGACCCGCAGCAGAGCGGATGACAGGCTCGTAGACCTTCTCCCAGAACGCGCGTGGCCACATGAACGTTTTATAGTAAAAACCCGCACTTAAGAGAGGTGAGAGCAGGTCGTTGACTGCCAGAAAGTCGTGTTCAAGCGATCCGCGGTGGTTCTGACTGGTGGCATAAAGTCCGTCGAAAACCTCGACGGTTGTGGCCCGCGTGTTGGGTTCAAGTGCGGCTCCCTTGTGGAGCTGGACAAGCGCGTTTGGCTCTTCTGATCCGGCGGAAAAAATACCGCGCGGGCGATGGTATTTGAACGACCGGCCAACCAGCCGCACACCATTTGCCAAAAGCGCCGAAGCCAGTGTGTCGCCGGGATGGGCCGTTAACCATCGTTCATTAAACTGGAATTTCAGGGTCGTAGCGCGGTCGATCTGGCCGCCGTCGACGCGGTTTGGCTGGTTCATTTTGAGCGACCTTTGCTGCGCGCCACATCGCGGGCCAAAGCGACCTCGGTGATCTCGTGGGTGAGTGTGTTTCGCGTCACAACCAGCCAGGATCGATCCCCTTGTTCGTGATACCAAAGCTCGCGGTGTTCGCCGGCGGGATTGTCACGCAGGTAGACGTATTCATACATCGCATCCGCAACGTCCTCGCCAAAACCATTGGGGCGCTCGATCATACTAGCGTCCCCGAGATAGACGAACTCGGTAGCATCGCGCGGACCTAGAAGAGGGTGATTAATAATCATTAACGCGTTCCGTCAGTGCAAATTCGGTTGTGGGCCTGCGCCCTTTTCATCGATGGGCGCTCCGCGCTGGAATCGGTCCAGCCGAAGCTGCGTGGCAACCGGATGCGGGGTGTCCTTGGCCAACAGATGCGCATAGCAAAAGCCAGACGCCGGCGTGGCTTTGAAACCGCCATAACACCAGCCGCCGTTGAAATAGAGCCCGTCGATATGGGTGCGGTCGATAAACGGCGAGCCGTCCATCGACATGTCCATCACACCTCCCCACATCCGCAGAAGACGCGCGCGGCCAATCATCGGCAGGATCGCCATGCCGCCCTCGCAGACGTCCTCGACGACCGGCAAATTCCCGCGCTGCGCGTAGGTGTTGTAACCGTCGATATCACCGCCAAAGACAAGCCCGCCCTTGTCGGACTGACTGACGTAAAAGTGGCCTGCGCCAAATGTGATCACGCTTGGCAAGATCGGTTTTAATCCCTCTGAAACAAAAGCTTGCAGCACATGGCTTTCAATCGGCAGCCGCATTCCGGCCAGCGACATCACGCGCCCGGATGATCCCGCGACGCAGACGGCAACCTTCTTGGCGCGGATCGCCCCGCGCGAAGTTTCGACCCCCCGACAGACCCCGTTTTCAATCTGAAAACCCATGACTTCGCAGTTCTGCAGAATATCAACGCCCTTCTGATCCGCACCACGCGCAAACCCCCATGCCACGGCATCGTGGCGCACGGTTCCGCCACGCGACTGCCAGAGCGCGCCCTTGATCGGAAAGCGCGCGTTGTCAAAGTCGAGGTAGGGGCATTTCTCGCGGATTTGCGCCTCGTCCAGAAGCTCACCGCCCGAGCCGGTCAGATGCATCGCATTGCCGCGCCGCGCAAAGGCATCGCGTTGCGAGTCCGAGTGGTAGAGGTTCAGAATTCCGCGTTGGCTGACCATAGCGTTGTAGTTGAAATCCTGCTCCAACCCTTCCCAAAGCTTCAGCGACAACTCATAAAACGGCTGGTTACCTTCAAGCAGGTAATTCGCCCGGATCAGCGTTGTGTTGCGACCGACATTGCCCGACCCGATCCAGCCTTTTTCCACAACAGCGATGTTCGTTATGCCGAACTTGTTGGACAGGTAATAAGCCGTCGCCAGCCCATGCCCGCCGCCACCGACAATCACGATGTCATACTCGGGCTTCGGGTCAGGCTCGCGCCAGACCGGGGTCCAGCCTTTGTTGCCCGTCAGGCCCTCTTTCAGGATTTTCAGCGCGTTGTATCGCATCGTGGATCGCCTTGTTTGACACCTCAGCCTACTGCGGTGCAGTGTGATTGAAGATGCAAAAAACAGACGCTTTCATATCAGATAAAGACAAAGCCTCGCGTCCTTTCCGTGTAGGGATCGTTCCGGTGCCGGGCTTTGCGATCATGTCTTACGCCAGCGTGGCCGATCCCTTGCGGGCGGCCAATCTGCTATCGGGCAGACGGCTTTATGACATCGTCCATTTCGCACACGAATCCCAGGCCCAAAGCTCGGGCTCTGCGGTGATTTCTGACTGCGAGCCCGTTGGATCCGGCGCGCCCCTCGACCTGCTTTTGGTGATCGCGGGTGGCGACCCGTTTGCGGTGAAGGACCGCGCGTTGTTCGATTGGCTGAAGCGCCGTGCGCGGTCGGGTCTTTGGTTGGGCGGTGTGTCGGGTGGGCCGGTGATCCTTGCCAGCGCCGGGTTGATGGCGGGTCGTCGCATGACCGTTCATTGGGAACACGCCGCCGAGATGACGGGCCGCTTCCCTGATCTGATCGTCGAGAAGCGCCTTTACGTCATCGACCGGGATCGGGTGACCTGTGGCGGTGGGACCGCGCCGTTGGATTTCGTCTATGCCATGCTGTCGGACCACCAC
>JABDQU010000041.1 GCA_013042105.1 Boseongicola sp. | reverse complement strand
CTTTGATAGGGATTTATTAATTTCGAAACAGGCGCTTAGCGCAGCTCGAAGCAGCATTCCTCGCGGAAACGCGTGGAGGTCGAAAACCCGCCGCCCAAAGTTTCGCCGTTCAGTGAGCCAGCCATACCGCCGGCGAGCGTGTTGCCCTCGGTGCCGTAAAAGGCGCCGAGCATATCGAGCTGGCCGGACACGTTTTCGCTATTGATGTCGAGCACACCCGCCATGCGGCTTCCGGAGACGGTGCCAGCGATCGAGCCGATCACTTCGCTTTCTTCGTATGATTCTTCACCATATTGTTCATACGCGCCGGACATCAGACCGATAAGGCCGCCACTGGCGAAATCGACACCGATGGTCAGATCACCCCAAAGGAAGGAGTTTTCTCCGCTTGCATTTGCATAGCCCTGATAGCGGGCTGTTCCGGACAGCGCCTCGGTCGGAGTTTCCAGGCCATAATGGCCGTCGCCCCAGAGTTCTTCGCTGTCAAAATAGACGTAGTTGCTTTCGGATGAAGAGTAGCTCAATTCGGCGTATTCAGTATCAGTCGAGTACTCTGAGTAGCCGAGTCCATCATAGTCGCGTGCCATTTCGATGGCTGGTGCGCCGTCGATGCTGATATAGAGGATCGTTTGATCGGAATTAGTGCGGACCTGAACGGGTTTCACAGTGCCGTCAGAGAAGCCCATGAAGCCGGTGACGCCGGCGGATGTTTCGTCGCTCAGGGCATCGGCAATGGTTGTTTCACCGTCTGCCACGACGGGTTCATAGATGGCGGCTGCGGATAGTTTTTCAGTGAGCGAGGCTTCTTGTTCTGCTGTCGTACAAGCGGCAAGCAGGGCGACGCCACCAAGGACGCCGAGTTTTGTCAATTTGGACAATGGTCTTCTCCGGTTGGTTATTTCTGAAGCCGGATAGAGCGAGTGACTGTGGCGGAATTCCGCGCGGGGTGCGTCTTATTCAAGGTTAACGGACGGTAAAGCTATTTATTTACAGCTTTTGGAATCAAGGCGTTAGCGCGCTACCAACGTTTAAGAGCGTTTTCGTCCGCATCCTTGGCGGCGACCCACGTTTCGCCGTCCGCGCCTTTTTCCTTTTTCCAGAAGGGCGCGCGGGATTTGAGGTAGTCCATGAGGAATTCGGCGGCCTGAAAGGCGTCCGCGCGGTGGCGGGCAGCGGTGGCGACCATCATGATCTGTTCGCCCGGTTTTAAGGGGCCGTAGCGGTGGATGACCAAAGCGTCGGTGAGCGACCAGCGGGTGACGGCCTCGGTGCGGATAGCTTCAAGCGCTTTTTCGGTCATGCCGGGGTAGTGCTCGATTTCCATGGCGGAGAGCGTGCCGCCTTCGTCGCGCACAAGGCCGGAGAAGGTGACGATGGCCCCTGCCCCGGATGCACCGTCCGTGAAGGCCTGCACTTCGGCGCCCATGTCGAAGGGCGCGGATTGCACGCGGGTGACCATCAGCCGCCTGTCATCGGGGGAAAGAAGGCGACTTCGCGGGCGTCTTTCAGCGGCGCGTTAAGGTCGGTTAATTCCTGATCGACGGCGACGCGGACGGATTTCATATCAGAGAACGCCAGCGCGTGGGCCTCGGATTTGGTGGCGAGTTCCGCGACGAGGTCAGCGACGGTTTCAGCATCGGTTTCGATGCGTTCTTTCGGCTCGCCGATGCGTTCGCGCAGCCATGCGAAGTATAGGACGTCGATCATGTGTCGTCCTTCAAGTAGGGGAGCGACTTTTTCAGGTAGTCGTAGCCGGTGATGATGGTGAGGATGGCTGCGGCCCACAACAAGCCGACGCCGATCCACCACGTATACCAGTAGGCGTCGCTGATGAGGCGGATGTTCACGGGGTCATCGCCGCCCATCATGATCTCGGCGACGATGTCGCGGTCCATGCCGACGGTGCGTTCGATCCACATGTGCTGGAAGATGCCGGTGGCAAAGAGCACGGCGATGGCGACCATCTGGGCGGTGGTCTTCCACTTGGCGAGGTTCGTGACCTTGAGCGTGCCTGCCGTGTCGCCGAGGAATTCGCGCAGGCCCGAGACGAAGACTTCGCGGAACATGATGATGGTGGCGGGCAGCAGGATCCACGGGTCCATGCCAGCGTAGCCGGTGATGACCAGAAGCGCGATCACGACCATGGCCTTGTCGGCGATGGGATCGAGCATGGCGCCAAGTTTGGTTTCCTGTTTCCACGCGCGGGCGAGATAGCCGTCGATCCAGTCGGTGAGGGCGGCCGTCACGAAGAGGAACAGCGCGAACCAGTCGGCATAGGGACGGGTGAAATAGAGGAACATGATCACAAGCCCCGGGGCTGCGATGAGGCGCAAAAGCGTCAGGATATTGGGCAGGTTCCATGTCATGCCACTGACTTACTGCCCCGCGCTGCAAAGGGGAAGTGCCGTTAGGGCAGTGTTGCCAGAAAGCGAAAAGCGGCGCACGGTAGAGTCATATGCGAGTCACACAGCCGATATATGCCGCTGCCATGCATATCTTGT
The DNA here is from genome assembly GCA_013042105.1 of Boseongicola sp. Classification (GTDB taxonomy): domain Bacteria; phylum Pseudomonadota; class Alphaproteobacteria; order Rhodobacterales; family Rhodobacteraceae; genus Boseongicola. The sequence goes on along the minus strand of JABDQU010000041.1, from coordinate 1,990 downwards.
TAGGCAGACAGGTGGGTTACACACGGTCCGAATACCTTTCGGATTTGGCGGTGCATATTCTTGGAATGGTCGTGGTTTTGACCTGCGTGCCGGTGTTGATCGTTTTGGCGATCCTGTCGGACGGAGGCACGGCGACGATCGTGGGGATGGGGCTTTATGGGCTGAGCTTTGCGGCGATGATCCTGTGTTCCGCCGTTTACAATATCTTCCCGCATCCCGACTGGGAGTGGCTGTTCAAGCGGCTGGATCACTCGGCGATTTATCTGAAGATTGCGGGCACGTTTACCGGGTTTGCGATGCTGGCCGGGCAAGGGTTTCTTGTCGTTGGTGCACTGTGGGCGGCGGCGGTGGCGGGGATATCGTTGAAGATGTTCTGCCCGTTTCGGTTTCGGCGCACGTCCATTGCCTTGTATCTTGGCATGGGCTGGTGTGCCGGATTGGTGGCGTTCGGGATATTTGCGGAGTTGCCGGCGATGACGGGCACGCTGATTGCGGCGGGCGGTGTGCTTTATACGGTGGGGATTGGCTTTTATCTGGCCAAGCGGGTGCCGTTTCACATGACGATCTGGCACGGGTTCGTGCTGGTGGCGAGCGTGTCGATGTATGCAGCCGCCGTGGTGGCGGTGCTGGCCTAGCCGTTGTGGAAATGGTTGTAGATCGTCTCCGCTATGGCGTCCGAGATACCATCGACGGCTTTCAAATCACTTAAGTTCGCGCGGCCCACGGCTTTGGCTGAGCCGAAGTGCGCCAGAAGCGCGCGTTTGCGCGTGGCACCGACGCCGGCGACTTCGTCGAGCGGTGTCGCGCCGACGGCTTTTGAGCGTTTGGAACGGTGGGCGCCGATGGCGAAGCGGTGGGCTTCGTCGCGCATGCGCTGGATAAAGTAGAGCACCGGGTCGCCGCGTTGCAGGGCGAAAGGGCGCATGCCGGTGCGGTGGAATTCTTCTTTGCCGTGGTCGCGGTCGACGCCTTTGGCGACGCCGACCATGGGGACGTCTTCGACGCCCAGTTCGGCCATGATCTGCCGCACGGCGCTGACCTGCCCTGCCCCGCCGTCGATCAACAGAAGGTCGGGCCAGGTTTCGCCCTGACGATCGGGGTCGTCTTTCAAGAGGCGTTTGAAGCGGCGGTTCAGGACTTCTTTCATCATGCCGAAGTCGTCGCCGGGCGTGATGGTCGTGTCTTTGATGTTGAACTTGCGATACTGGCTTTTGAGAAAGCCGTCGGGGCCTGCGACGATCATTGCGCCGACCGCGTGCGCGCCCTGAATGTGGCTGTTGTCGTAGACTTCGACGCGCTGGGGCGGGCCGTCGAGATCGAAGGCGTCGGCGAGGCCATTGAGCAGTTTCGCCTGCGTGGCGGTTTCGGACATCTTGCGCGCAAGGCTTTCGCGGGCGTTACGCAAGGCCCCTGCGACGAGTTCCTTCTTTTCGCCACGCTGGGGGACGAGGATTTCGACCTTTCGACCGGCCTTTTCACTGAGGGCCTGCGCCATAAGCTCGGCGTCCTCGATGGCATCGGACAGAAGGATTTGGCGCGGGACGTCTTTGTTGTCGTAGAACTGGCCGACAAAGGCTTGCATAATCTCGCGCGCGTCTGCCCCGGCGCCGGTGCGCGGGTAATAGTCGCGGTTGCCCCAGTTTTGGTTGGCGCGGATGAAGAAGACCTGAACGCAGGCTTGGCCGCCTTCGACGTGAAGGGCGATGACGTCGGCTTCGGAGACGCCTGCGGGGTTCACGGACTGGCTGCCTTGCACGAAAGTAAGCGCGCGCAAGCGGTCGCGCAGAGCGGCGGCGCGTTCGAATTCCATCGCTTCGGAGGCTTTTTCCATTTCAGCGGCGAGCGTTTCCTGAACGCGGGTGGTGCGCCCTTGCAGGAATTGTCGGGCGTCTTTGACGAGGTCTGCATAGTCGTCATCGGAAATGAGGCCGACGCAGGGACCGGCGCAGCGTTTGATCTGGTATTGCAAGCAGGGGCGTGTGCGGGCCTC
>JABDQU010000038.1 GCA_013042105.1 Boseongicola sp. | reverse complement strand
GGCAATATCGCAGACTTGGGCGAGGTCTGAAGTCGCCCCGCAGCCTTCTCGACCAGCGCGGCCTCAATCGCATCGGCAATGTCGCTCGGCGAGATGTCCAACGCGTCCAGCGCCGTATCCGGCAAATAAAGATGATCCGGTCCCAAATGCATCAATTGCCCTCCGACAAAGCCCAGTCCCAATACATTTCCCGCGCCCGCCGCGTCACCGGACCGATCTGATAATGGGTCCCGTCAAACTCCGTCACAGGCGTGATCTTCGACATGTTCCCGGTCATGAAAACCTCATCCGCATCTTCGAAATCCGAAAACGACAAAACCGCTTCCCGCACAGGACTGCCATCTTTCGCCAGATTAACCATATGCCGCGCCCGCGTGATCCCCGCCAAAAACGTTCCATTCGGGATCGGCGTGTAAATCTCACCATCCTTCACCATGAAAATATTCGCCGTCGCGGTTTCGGCCACGTTGCCCATGGCATCCGCCACCAAAGCATTGTCAAACCCGCGCCGCCGCGCCTCGACCAGCATCCGCGCATTGTTGGGATAAAGACACCCGGCCTTCGCATTCACCACCGCGTCTTCCAGAACTGGCCGGCGAAACTGCGTCCGCGTCAAACGCGCCGACGTCTCAGGTGGCGCCATGCCAATCTCTTCCAGACAAACCGCAAACCCCGTCGCCTCCGGGCTCGGAACAATCGCCGTCGGGTCCCCGTCAATGCCCCAATACATCGGCCGGATATAGACAGCACTCTCCCGACCGAACGACGCCAGACCCTCCCGCACAATCTCAACCATATCGCCGGTCGACACCGTCGGCGTCAGCATCAGCGCCTCAGCCGAGCGGTTCACTCGCTCACAGTGCGCCTCCAAATCCGGGCACACCCCGTCAAAAAACCGCGCCCCGTCAAACACCGTCGAGCCAAGCCACGCCCCATGATCCGCCGCCCGCATGATCGCCACATCGCCATCATGCCAGACGCCGTCCGCATAGGTTCGAATATTGCTGCCAACCGCCATTGCCATCCCCCTTCGACAGCAGACCCTAGGCCGGGACATGCCTCACGTCCAGCGAAACCCAAAGCCGCCAAACACCTCTTTCTTTTTGGCAAAAATATCCAAAAACGGCCCCCTCGTCAGGCCTGTCCATCGGCTATCAGGGCATCCACATCCAAAGGCGCATTGATCATCTTGATCATCCCCTCGTCGGTCGTCTCCCACATTTTTGCAGCGCGATCCCAGTAAAGCTCAATCCCGTTTCCGTCAGGATCATCGAAATACACAGCCTCTGACACACCGTGATCCGCCGCCCCATAGATATCCACGCCCGCCGCACGCACTTCCCCCACCGCACGCCCCAAAGCCGCGCGATCTGGATAAACAAAGGCCACGTGATACATGCCAGTTGCCGCCTTTTTCACAGGCGCACCACCCGCGCTATGCCACGTATTCAACCCGATATGGTGATGATACGCCCCGGCCGCCATAAACGCGGCCTGCTCGCCATACCGAAGCTTCACCTCAAACCCGAGCACATCCCGGTAAAACGCAATCGAGCGCTCAAGATCGCTGACTTTTAGATGAATATGCCCAACGCGGGTCTCGTCTGGTACCTTGTAGGTCAATGCTGGTCTCCTCTTTCCAAAGGAAACTAACCACAGACATCAGGGCCATACATCCCGCAATGCTCAACACTGCCAGCGCGCAACCGAACAATTCCCCAAGCCCTCAATAATGCGGCGGCCGTTCATTCCCGATCACGACCCCGCCCGAGCCATCCGCCTCGCGCATTGCTTCCCGCTCCATCAACATCGCCACCCGCCGCGTCAGCACCGCGATCTCTTCGGCCTGCCGCGCCACCACATCGTTCAGATCGTCCACAACGCGCTCCAGATGCGCCAACCGTTCCTCAATCTCCACACTCATCGCCGTCCTCCTTGCCCCGCAACCGACCACGGGCTAAACCCCGCGCGACATTGCATAAGGCCGGACGCCGAAAATACCATGGCAAAGATCAAAAAGACCCCCCGCCCAAAGGCCGAAACGCCCAAAGGCTTCCGCGACTACTTCGGCGCAGACGTGACCGAACGTCAGGCGATGCTTGATGCCATCGCACGGGTCTACCACGCCCATGGCTTTGACCCGCTGGAAAGCGCCGCCGTGGAAACCGTCGAAGCGCTCGGTAAATTCCTTCCGGACGTTGACCGCCCCAACGAAGGCGTCTTCGCTTGGCAGGAAGAAGCCGACAGTGACAAGCCCGGCGACTGGCTTGCCCTGCGCTACGACCTCACGGCCCCCTTGGCCCGCGTCTTCGCCCAGCACCGCAACGACCTGCCGACCCCCTATCGCCGCTACGCGATGGGCCCTGTCTGGCGCAACGAAAAGCCCGGCCCCGGGCGCTTTCGCCAGTTTTATCAGTGCGATGCAGACACCGTCGGCACCGCAAGCGTCGCCGCCGACGCCGAGATCTGCATGATGCTCGCCGACGCCCTCGAAGCCGTTGGCATCGAGCGTGGCGACTACGTCATCCGTATCAACAACCGCAAAGTCCTGAACGGCGTGCTCGAAGTCGCAGGCCTCCCCGAAGACGCCACGCGCGAACGCGGGATTGTCCTGCGCGCCATCGATAAGCTGGATCGCCTCGGCGCAGACGGCGTGCGCGCGCTTCTAGGGGCAGGGCGCAAAGATGACAGTGGCGATTTCACGGATGGCGCTGGCCTCAAAGATGCCCAAGCCGAAACTATCATGGGCTTCATGTCCGCCACCGGCACCGACAACGCGACCACTCTGAAAAATCTGACAAAGCTTGTCGGCGACAACCCGACCGGCACTGAAGGCGTCGCCGAACTCGCCCAGATTGCTGACCTCATGTCAGCCGCCGGCTACGGCCCCGACCGCATCGTCATCGACCCCTCCGTCGTGCGCGGCCTCGGCTACTACACCGGCCCCGTCTTTGAGGCCGAACTCACCTTCGAAATCAAAGACGAAAAAGGCCGCCCCCGCCAATTCGGCTCCGTCGCTGGCGGAGGCCGCTACGACGACCTCGTCAAACGCTTCACTGGCCAAGCCGTCCCCGCCACAGGCATCTCCATCGGTGTCGATCGCCTTCTCGCCGCCCTGCGCATGAAAGGCGCGAACCAAACCGACACAACCGGACCCGTCGTCGTCACCGTCATGGACCGCGACCGCATGGCCGACTACCAGAAAATGGCCGCCGATTTGCGCGCCGCTGGCATCCGCGCCGAAGTCTACCTCGGCAACCCCAAGAACTTCGGCAACCAGTTGAAATACGCCGACAAGCGCAACTCCCCCGTCGCCATCATCCAGGGCTCCGACGAAGCCGAGCGGGGCGTTGTCCAAGTCAAAGACCTCGTCCTCGGGGCCAAGATCGCCGAAACCGCGACCCACGAGGAATGGAAAGACCAGCCTGCGCAATTCGAATGTGACCGCGCCGATATGGTCGCCCGTGTCCGCGCCATCCTTGATCGGTCATGACCGTCAAATCCGACATCCGCGCCGAAGCCAACCGCTTGCGCGCCGCCTTTGAAGCCCGCGGTGCCGAAACCTTCGAACCGCAAATCCTGCAACCCGCAGGCGCACTTCTGAACCTCTACGGCGAGGAAATCCGCGCCCGCGCTTTCGTAACTCAGGACCCGCTTCGTGGCGAAATGATGCTGCGCCCCGACTTCACCGTCCCTCTGGTTCAGGCCCACATCGACGCCACTCGCGCCGAAACCCGCTATACCTACGCTGGTGAGATCTTCCGCCGTCAGGAAGACGACGACACCCGACCAACCGAATACATGCAGGTCGGCTTCGAGATCATTGGCCACGCCCCCGGACCCGACGCCGAGATCAGCGCCGACGCCGAGGTCTTCGCGACAATCGCCGAGGCCCTCGCGGGCCTGCCAGTCACCGGCACAATTGGCGACTTCAACGTGTTGACCACTGCGATCCTTGGCCTCGACACACCCCGCCGTCGCAAGGATGCACTGCTCCGCCATCTCTGGCGTCCGACACGCTTCAAGGCCCTGCTCGACAGGTTCTCACGCCCGGCACCGCCCGTGCCTGCGCCCGCTGATCTGCACATCCCACACGTCGGCCTCAGAAGTCCGATAGAAATCGAAACACGTCTTGCCCTCCTTGCCGAGGAGGCCGAAACGCCCCCGTTGAAGTCCGTCGAAGTCGACCGTTTGATGGCGCTGATGGCGATCCGCTCCACCGCGCCTGCCGCTGTCGACGACATCAAAGACATCGCAGGCGGAGATGAAGATATCGTTGACGCCGCACGGGGCGTCGAAGCACGCCTCGACGCGCTTGCCGAAAAAAACATCGACCCGGCCGCACTAAGGTTCGAAGCCAGCTACGGCCTCACCGCGCTCGAATACTACACGGGCTTCGTCTTCGGCTTCTCCGCCGCGGGCGTTCCGACCGTCGCGACCGGAGGCCGCTACGATCTGCTCACAGCGACCCTGTCCGGCGGCCGCAGTATCCCTGCTGTTGGCGGCGTCATCCGCCCCGACGCGGCGCTCGCATTGAAGGCGGCGTCATGACGATCAAACTCGGCATCCCCTCCAAGGGCCGCCTCATGGCCGACACCTTCGACTGGTTCGGCGCGCGCGGCGTCACCATTACGCGCACCGGCACCGACCGCGAATACGCCGGGCGCGTCGACGGCGTAGACGGCGTCGAACTTGTCCTGCTGTCCGCCGGAGAAATCCCGCGTGAACTCGCCGCCGGTCGTATCCATCTCGGCGTCACCGGCTCGGACGTGGTGCAGGAAAAAATCGCCCGCTGGGAGACAAAAATAGCCCCTCTCGCGCCGCTGGGCTTTGGCCACGCCGACCTTATCCTTGCCGTGCCGAAAACCTGGACCGACGTGCGCGACCTCGCCGACCTTGACGCCGTCGCCGACGCCTTCCGGCGCACGCACGGTTTCCGTCTGCGCATTGCCACCAAGTACCACCGCCTCGTGCGCGCGCACCTGAAAGCCGCCGGTGTCGCCAGCTATCAGCTTGTCGACAGTCAGGGCGCGACCGAAGGAACCGTCGCCAATCTGACCGCCGAGGCCATCGCCGACATCACCTCCACCGGCGCCACTCTGGACGCCAACCACCTCAAGGTGATTGGCGATGTCATGCACAAAAGTCAGGCGACGCTGTTTCAGTCCCTCACAGCCGAATTATCGAATAAAGATAAAGGCTTCTTGAGCGACCTTCGCGTAAAACTCGCAATTTAGCTTAAATCCACGCGAAAATCGCTGAATTCTTAACGCTGCGAACGGTCGCACCGACGTAATACCGACGTTGTACCGACGTCGCCAAATTCGCCCTAACGGACCCCGATATCGGCCAGAGCAGCCATCAATTTCGGCGGTAAATCCTCGTTCGCGCGGTCCAGGGAAAGATCGCGCGGCGCATCGTTTTCCGGTAGATATCGCCACCCTTGGAAGGCGCGCTTTGGAACGGTCTCTGTCCGGTAAACAATTGGATCCATTACGATTGCGCAGCGTCTTATCCCATCGCCTCGGTCATATTCATCAAACCGAACGATCCGCTGACGTGCCAGAACAAGTCCTTTGAAAACCCAATAAATTGAGCCCCCATCCAAGATCTCATCCGCCCGCTTGGGCCACATCCGCGTCACATGCCGCGGCAATCCGTCCGCTCCCTTCGCCCGCGCACTCGCCTGCCATTCCAGCAAGTCCTCAACCTTCGTCGCACCGACGCAAAGCTTAATAAGATGTAGCGACTTATCCACAGATTCTTCCCCAGATCACACATGATAATCTAACTCATTGAAGCGCAGCATCAACATGTAGTAGCTTATCTCTCTCACCAGAGGATTCGCCATGACCAGCTTCGCAGCCCCAATCGCCGAGCAAATTTGGGATATGAAATACCGCGTTAAAGAGGCGGATGGAACGCCCATTGACGCGTCCGTGGAAGATACATGGCGGCGTATCGCGCGATCTCTTGCCTCAGTTGAGAGCGACGCAAAGTATTGGGAAAACGTCTTTTACTCCGCGCTTTCCGACTTCAAATACCTGCCCGCTGGCCGCATCACCGCCGGCGCTGGAACCGCGCGCTCGGTCACTTTGTTCAACTGCTTTGTCATGGGAACGATCCCCGACAGCATGGGCGGAATCTTTGATATGTTGAAAGAGGCGGCGCTCACGATGCAGCAGGGTGGGGGGATCGGCTACGATTTCTCAACGATTCGTCCCAAAGGTGCAGACGTCAAAGGCGTCGCTGCGGACGCTTCGGGTCCGTTAAGCTTTATGGACGTCTGGGACGCGATGTGCCGCACCATCATGTCCGCCGGATCCCGGCGCGGTGCGATGATGGCCACGATGCGCTGCGACCACCCAGATATCGAAGACTTCATTACAGCCAAATCCGACCCCGCCCGCCTGCGCAACTTCAACGTCTCGGTGCTGGTCACTGACGCGTTCATGGCTGCCGTCAAGGCGGATACCCCCTGGGAATTGTCTTTTGAGGGAACGGTTTACAAAACCGTCAACGCGCGCGATTTGTGGAACACGATCATGCGCTCGACATATGATTACGCCGAACCCGGCGTGATCTTCATCGACCGCATCAACGCGATGAACAACCTGAATTACTGTGAGACAATCTCGGCCACAAACCCATGTGGCGAGCAACCTTTGCCGCCCTATGGCGCGTGCCTTCTTGGCTCGGTTAACCTCGCGCGGCTCGTTAACGAACCTTTCAGCGAAAACGCGCATCTTAGTGAAACGGCGCTTGACGAATTGGTTTCGACCGCCGTCCGCATGATGGACAACGTGGTAGATGCCTCGCGGTTCCCGCTTGAGGCGCAAAGACAGGAGGCTCTGAACAAACGCCGCATCGGTCTTGGCGTGACGGGCCTCGCCGATGCGCTTTTGATGGTGGGCCAGCGGTATGGCTCTGACGAAGCGGCGCGCCTGACGGGCCAATGGTTCAAAAAGATCGCCCGAGCCGCATATCTGGCGTCGGTGGAACTTGCGAAAGAAAAAGGGGCTTTCCCGCTTTTTGACGCCGAAAAATTCCTCGCAAGCGGCGCGATGCAGGCGATGGACGAAGATGTTCGCGCAGAAATTCGAGAACACGGCATTCGCAACGCTTTGTTAACCTCGATCGCCCCAACCGGCACGATCAGTCTTTATGCTGGCAACGTTTCCAGCGGGATTGAGCCCGTTTTTGCCTACGCCTACAGCCGAAAGGTCTTGCAAAAAGACGGTTCGCGCACCGAAGAAGAAGTCGTCGATTACGCCGTTCAGATGTGGCGCGATAAATTCGGGGATGCAGAATTGCCCGACTACTTCGTTAACGCGCAAACCTTGTCGCCCTCCGATCACGTCAAGATGCAGGCAGCGGCGCAGGAATGGATCGACAGTTCGATTTCCAAGACCATCAACGTACCGGAAGACATCGATTTCGAAGCCTTCAAAACCGTTTATCTGCAGGCCTATGAGACGGGCTGCAAAGGCTGCACAACCTACCGCCCGAATGCCGTGACCGGGTCTGTCCTGAGCGTTTCAGAGGAAAAACCAAGCGCCCCCGAAGTGATTTCAAAGGACGACAACACCCCTGCAACGCCGCACGGCGATGTCGTCTATATCGCCGAACCGCTGGACCGCCCGCAGGCTCTGGAAGGCTCGACCTACAAGCTGAAATGGCCCGACAGTGAACATGCGATCTACATCACAATCAACGACATCATCCATGGCGGACGCCGCCAACCCTTTGAAGTATTTATAAATTCCAAGAATATGGAGCACTTCGCCTGGACCGTCGCCCTGACCCGCATGATTTCGGCCGTCTTCCGTCGGGGTGGGGACGTCTCATTTGTCGTCGAGGAACTCAAGGCCGTGTTCGACCCCCGCGGCGGAGCATGGATGCAAGGCAAATACGTGCCCTCGATCCTTGCCGCCATCGGCAGTGTCATCGAGCGTCACCTCGTGTCCATCGGGTTCATCGAAGGTGAAGGCATGGGCCTGAAGGAAGACCCGCGCGCGCAGGTTGTGAACCTGAATGAGACCCGCGGCCCGGCCTGCCCAAGTTGCGGCCAGTTCGGCATGCAGATGATCGAAGGATGCATGACCTGCCCAAGCTGCGGTCATTCAAAATGCGGGTAATCTGTTAACTTTGAAGGCCGCTTAACCGCGGCCTTCAAGCTCGAGACGAATAGTGAAAATCTCGAATGGCCCAAGCGTCATGTCGACTGTGTTCCCGTCAAACGCGATCTCGTTGATCGGGTTTTCAAAGATATCCACAAGGCTGGCACGTGTCACTTTCTCAGACATCATAAGCGTCGTCGCGCCGGGCTTCCCGGTCGACTCGAACCCGCGCACAACCACCGCGTCGCCGTTCACGGACGGCTTTAAGGTCTCAAGGATCACTCCCGGATTACAGCTTTTTATGAATGGCTCTTTCGTCTCACTGCTCTGTGACACGCTTCGAAGCATGCGCAACGGCGCGTTCAGGTCATAGGCCTCATGATCCAAAAGCTCTGGGCGATCCGGAGTGTAGGAAAACAGACTATAGGTGAAGCGATGTTGCCCCTGATCTGCAACAGGATCAGGGGAAGTGGCTGATTTGATGAGAGTAATCCGAAGCCTGCCACCCAGCACATCATATCCGTATTTGCAGTCGTTCAAGAGAGCTACGGCAAGGCTCTCATCCTGCACCTGCGCCCATTTCTGTGCAGGAACCTCGAAACGAGCCGCATCAAATGGAGTGTCACGCGTCGTCGCGCGTTCGACCCGCCCCCATTGGATATCGAACTCGGCCGTTTTGGCTTCAATGCCGGTTGGAAAAGCCGCTTTCAAAAGTGTGTGCTGCTCATGCCAGTCGACATCGGTCACAAAATCCAACCGTGTGGAATGCGCGCAAAGCTGAATGCGCTGGCGGATCGTGCTGCGTTTCCAACGCGTGACAACCTCGATGGAGGCGCGTAGCGGTCCGTCCTCAACGATGCGCAGGCTCGCGTCACCTTGCACCAATTCAGGCCGGTCTTCGTAGGATGCATCGATATCCCATGCGTCCCAGCAAATCGGACGGTCTTCAAATGCGATCAACTGATTTCCGAAGGCATGCTTACGCAGAATATCCCTTGCGGCACCCTTGTCGTAGGCGGACGCGACCCGACCATCCTTCATCACAACAACCCTGAGGTGCGCGTTTTCAAGCACGACGGTATCATCAACCTTGGTGCAGCTCACCGGCGTCTCAGGGGCGATCGCAGTATTAACAGATCTGATGCTATAACTTGGCAGGTCGTTGAAATAGATGAGTTTCCCGTCATCCGTGACCTGACCTTCGACTTCAGTATCGGCCTGAACACATGCCATCCGCGCGCCAGATACGGGCGAGACATTCGCAACCGCAGGCGTGTCCAGCGAAAGAGCCAAAGCGGCTTCTTGCGCGGCGGCCTCAGTTATTTTCGCGATCTCTGCAAAGTCCTTTCGGGCATCTTCAAAGACTTCGGTAATCGATGTTCCAGTGATGATATCGTGGAACTGGTTCAGGCAAAGCAGCCGCCAGGCCTCCTCAAGATCGGGGGTTTGACCCGCCATCGCGGCCAGCGCCTCGGCCTCGTGCAATGCAGCTTCTGCCTGCCGATTGGCGCGTTTGATCCAGCCTTGTGACGTATAGACTCCGCGATGGCCCTCCATGTAATGCTCGCCCGACCACACGGGCAAATCCGCCGCGCTGGCCTCAAGACGTTCAAAGGTTTGGCGCACGGTGCTGTAGTCAAATCGCGGCATTCCGGGCATATCCCGAAACAGACGCGCCTTTGCCAGAAGTGTTTCCGTCGGTCCGCCACCACCGTCGCCGTAGCCGTAACAGATCGGCAAATCCCGAACCGTGTCCGGTGCGGTCGATCGCGTCCAAGTGCCAAGCACTTCGGGCGCGCTTAGATCGCTCTTATAGTTGGTGGGGAAGGGCAGATACTGAACATCCCGCGGCGTTGTCAGGACATGCGCCAGAACGCGGGTTCCATCCAGACCGTCCCAATGGTGCGTGGAAGAAGGCACCTGATTGATCTGGTTCCAATTCAACTTGTTGGTCACAAACCATTTCAGGCCAGCCAGTTTCATCAACTGCGGAATTTGTGCTGGGAATCCAAACGTATCAGGCAGCCATAAAACAGGCGTTTCAACATCGCCAAAGGTGTCTTTGAAGTATCCCCGGCCCAGCGTCATTTGTCGGATCAGCGCTTCGGATCCCGGGACGTTCAGGTCGGGCTCGACCCACATGCCGCCCATGACCTCCCAGCGTCCCTCCGCCACACGGGCTTTGATCTGCTCGAAAATCGCAGGATAATCCTCGGCCACCATCGCATAAAGCTGCGGTTGAGAATGCGAGAACGTGAACTCCGGATCTTCCTCCATAAGCCGCAAAACGTTGCTGAAGGTGCGGGCGTTCTTCAGTCGAATTTGCGAGACCGGCCAAAGATAGGCGATGTCCATATGCGCATGGCCAATGCCATGCACTGTCACATCGAGAGGGTCGCCCGCCTTTGCAACATGCGCGCGAAGCAACGCAAGCGCGTCTGGCGCGCTTTCATAGAGGTCGTCTCCAATCGGGTCGCGTGTATCCAGCACGATGAACGCGCGATCAAGCGCTTCCAGCAATGCAGCCCCGCACTCAGTTCCACTTCCAAGCGTGCGCACAGTATCCAGCACGGTCTCCGCGAGATGGTAAAACTCAAGCAATACAGGGTCACGCTCAATGATCTCGGGACTTCCCATGAACAACTTCGCTTTGCACTTCGGGTCCGGTGGCCAGCCCGCCAATCCGGTCCAGCCATGAAGCGACAAGACATGCGCGCGCCCATCCGCTTCTTCCGGGCGAAGAGGTAACGTGTGATGATACCTGTCAGCCGACCCAATCGGGACGCGGTCTACATGGACCAGAGCCTCGGGGTGGTTGAAAATATCGCCCAGCACGCCGAGCGGAAAATGAAGTGCAATATGGTTCGCATCCCAGCCGTGGGGAACCGTAAAGTTGCATTTCATCACGAAGTTCAGATCCGCATGCCCCCAGTAACTGTCGTGCGGAATCTTTTCCCAATAGGTGGGGTCCTCGCAAATCGGCGCGTCAAGCATCGCGCCCGCAAGGGGCATGATCCCGAACTCCGGTAAGGCTTGGCGTCGTCGATGAATGTGCGGCGCAATCAGATCAAGTCGCGTCGCGATCTTTTCGGCCGTGAAGGGCCCTGTTCCCGTCATCCCAGAGTGGCCGCCTTTGCCAGATCAAACCCCTGCACATCGCCGCGATAAACAGCGCCCGCTTTTGCCGCTTCCGCTTCCTTTTTCGCCGGGTCCCAGTCCTGACGACCGTCCCCCCACGAGCGGTGAAGGTCGGGCCATGGAATCGAGTCGATCAGCAGTTGTGTATAAGGGTGTTGCGGCGCGCCGATCACTTCTTTCGGCGGACCGGCTTCGACGACATGACCCTTGAACAGAACCATGACGTAGTCGCTGACGTGATACGCCGTGGCAAGGTCGTGGGTTATGTAAAGGATCGAGATACCGTATTTATCTTTCAGGTCGTAAATATTGGCAAGGATCGACGCGCGCAGGGAAGCGTCGACCATGCTCACGGGTTCGTCGGCGATCAGCAATTTCGGCGATAGCATCAACGCGCGTGCGACGATCAACCTCTGTCGCTGGCCACCCGACAACTGATGCGGATAGCGCTGCAAGACCAGATCAGGATCCAGACCTACAGCAGCGCAGGCGTCTTCCATCGCGCGCTGGGTGTGGGCTTCGCTTTCGGCCAGTCCGAATTTCTTGAACGGGAATTTCAGGGCGTGGTTCACACGATAGAACGGATTGAAACAGGCGTAGGGGTCTTGAAAGACCGCCTGCACGTTCTTCCTGAATTCGAGAGACTGGCCCTGTGACATGGCTTGGATGTCCTGACCTTCGAACAGCACACGCCCTTCGGAAGGCGGGTTAAAGCCCAGCATGATTGAGCCCATTGTCGACTTTCCAGAACCGGATTGGCCCACGATCGAGATGATCTGAGGCGTGTCGCCTTGCAGCGTGAATGACATCGGATGCAGAGCGGTCACGGCCCCATAATTCTTGCGGACGTTCTCAAAGCGCAACAGCGGCTCCTTGCTGTCGCGCGCAGGCGCGGCTGCCGCACGGTCAGGGTTGAGGAAACTGTCACCGCCAACCAGCGGCACTGACGAGATCAGGTCTTTGGTATAGGGGTGTTTCGGCGCTTCGAGGATCTGCTGAACCGTGCCATGCTCTACCAACTCGCCGTCTTTCAGAACAGCCAATTCATCTACCGATTGCGCCATCAAACCCATGTCGTGACCAATCAGGATAAGACCCGAACCGATCTTCTTCTGAATGTCCTTCAGCGTCTGCATGACTTGCCGTTGCGTGACCACGTCGAGGGCCGACGTCGGCTCGTCAGCGATGATCAGGTCAGGGTTCAGGATGATCCCCATCGCTATACAGACACGCTGTTTCATGCCGCCCGAAAGCTCATGCGGGTAAAGGTCTGCGGTGTGAACAGGCAGGCCAACGCTGATCAACGCTTCGTCAGAACGTCTTTTTAGTTCGGCGCGATCCATATTGCCTTCGTGGGCAATGATGCCGTCCCACATCTGCGGTTCGATCCGCATCACCGGGTTCAACGAATTCATCGCGCCCTGTGGAATATAGGCGATGCGCGAGAGGCGGGTCTGTCGCATTTCCTCTTCGGTCAGGCTCAGAACATCAATTCCGGCAAGATCGATTGTCCCGCCAGCGATGCGGCCGGGTTCAGCGAGCATCTGCATTACGGCAAGCGCCGTCGTGGTTTTGCCCGAGCCACTTTCGCCGATAAAGCCGACACGGCGGCCCTTCTGGATCGTCAGGTCAAGGTTCTTGACGGCCTGGACGACTCCTGTCGGTGTTGGGAACTCGATCGACAGATCGCGCAGCGTGAGTACTGGTTTATCGGTCATGACAACTTCCTCAGGCGTGGGTTCGAGACTTCATCAAGGCCGAGATTGATCAGCAACAAACCGATGAAGATAACCGCAAGCAGCAGCGTCGGGATGCCCCACCACCACCAGAGGTTCTGGATCAAAGCGCCAGCGTTGATCGCCTCGTAGATTGTGCGGCCCAGTGTCGGGATACGCTGTGGTCCAAGTCCGAGAACTTCAAGGCCGACAGCGGTCACGATGGACGTTGTCACCGAGGCGATGAACGACCCAAAGAGGTAAGGCACGAGGTTCGGCATCATCTCGCGGAACATGATGTGTCCAGTGGAAGCACCTGAGAGTTGCGCCATCTGGACGTATCCCGATTGCTTCATCGACAGCACTTGCGCACGGATCAGACGTGTCGGCGACTGCCAGACGAAGCCCGCGATCAGCAGCGCCATCATTGTGAGCGTGACGTCTCCGAAGGCGGATTGAAAGACAACGAGGATAAGAAGCGGCGGGATCGTGATCATTACGTCGGCGCCGACGCGGATGACGTCGTCTGTGCGGCCTCCGAGGAAACCTGCCGAGAAGCCCAAGAAAATGCCAATCGACATCCCGATGAAAGACGCCAGAAGACCAACGAACAAGGTGTTTGGCGCACCTACGATGATCAACGCCAAAAGGTCTCGACCTCCACCATCGGTGCCGATGGGATGATCAATGACGCCTGATTGACCGCGCAGGTTCTCAAACCCAAGGGGCGGCAGCTTTAGCGGGCTGGAGCCAGTGAAGACCAGATCGAGGTCCCAGATAAACCGTCCGATGATGCCGAGAAAGATGATCCCAAGCAAAAGGCCAGCCCCCCAGATCAGCTTCGGGTTCATCCACGGGTTGTCAAAGCGCTTGATGCGTTTGGCTTGCCGGATCTGTGCGCGGGTGAGTGGGACGTTGTCTTGAGAGGTCATAATGCGGCCCTCGCAAATTGATTGGCGGATGGGTGACGCTGACACATTGCGACGCAGCGTGTCTTCGCGCACGATTTGATAAGATCTCTCTGCATCATATCAATTCGCCTCGTGCCGGATCCGTGGATCGATAAACGGGTAAAGCAGATCGACGAGGAAGACCGACAGAGCCGTTATCAGGATGATGACATAGGAAACGCCCTGAATGACGGGGAAATCCTGATTGAGGATCGCGTCGTAAAGGAGTTTTCCCATCCCGTTGTAAGCAAAAATCCTTTCGACAAGGACTTGTCCCGCGATCAGCAGGCCGATCTTCAGAGCAAAGGCTGTGATCTGTGGTAGGATCGCGTTTCGGATCATGTAGCGGTAGAGAATGTAGCGAGGCTTCAGGCCCTTGGCTTCGGCAAGTTTAACGTAGTCCTCACCTTGCACGGTGATCATTAGACCCCGCATACCAAGCGCCCAAAATCCGAAGGTCACGACAACGATGGAAAGGGCTGGCAAGAAACCGTGGTAAAGGACGGATTGCACGAAGGTCCAGGTCCAGCCCGGCTCGACGAAGATACTATAGGCCCCTGTGAGCGGAAACCATTGGAGCTTGGCGGCGAAAATCCACATCAGCAATAGACCCGATAGGATCGGCGGGATCGATGTAAAAACCATTGCCGCGGGAATTGCGACTTTGACCAGTTTCGGCGAACGATCCCAGACCATCAAAGCACCCAGCAGGTTGCCGATGACGAAAGTGATGATCAGCGAGAGGATCATCAGACCGAGCGTCCATGGCAGGGCATTCATGATCAGGGTCGAGACAGGGGTTGGGAAAGCTGCGGTGGACAGACCAAAGTCAAATACCAGCGCGCCCGAGATATATTTGAGGTATTGGACGATGAGCGGTTGATCGATGCCCATGTTGGCACGCAGTTGCGCGAGGATTTCCTCGGAGTTTGCAACCGAGCCAGCCCCGGCCGCCATGCGTCCAAGTGCAATCTCGGCAGGATCAACCGGCGAAAGGCGCGGGATTATCCAGATGATTGTTGCTGCGATCAAGATGGTCAGCACAAGCGTGACCAGTCGATTGATGAGATAGTCGCGTGGAATACGCCCCATAGTGGCCACCTTCGCTCAATGTCGGAAGATATCCCAGCCCACCCAGGAGGGAGGCGGGCTGGGAGAATGTCAGATCAGTTCGCAGGTTCGAGGTTGTGAATGATCTGATGCGTGTGGTTCCACCAGAAGAACGGGTGGTTGTAGTAATTGTCCGCCGTAGGCCAACCGGTCCAGTAAGTGGTGTTCATCGGCAGAAGCTTTGCAGCCTGCGCAAGCGGGATGAACGGCATCTCGGCATCGAGATACTGATACGCCTCTGCGACAAGTGCCGGAACTTCCGGATCACCAAGCTGACGGGACGCGATATCGTCCACGATCGCCGAATAGGCCTCAGCACCCGGACCGTCCCAGCGGCTGGTGTTGTTGAAGCCCGGTGAGCGTTCGCCCACAGGAACCACATCCTTGACGGTATAGCGACCCATCGAGGCCCAGGGCTCGTTGACCGATCCACATGAGAGCCAGCTATAGGACATCTCGAAACCACCGAATGGCAGGACTTCGCCCCAGAACACACCATTTTCGACCGGCACAGCACGAGCATCAACGCCAGCGCGCTGAAGCTGCTCAACGATGACGTCGATCGTCCGCGTGTATTCGGTTGAGGCCGAGTTCACATGGATGTTCACCGACAGCGTCTCACCATCCTTGGTGTAATAGTCGCCATCACGGGTCCAGCCTTCAGCCTCGATCAGAGCCTGACCGCCAGCGGTGTCCGCTGCAGCTGGCAGTCCGTAGCCCGCTTCAACAACGGCATCAATGAACGGGGCCATCGAACCATACTGCGCAAACATCGTGCGGCTTGCTTCGGTGGTGCCCTCATAGGCAACATTGACGATTTGATTGCGATCAATGATGTGCGCCACGGCTCTACGCATGTTTGCGTTGTCCCATGGGGCGACAGTCGTGTTGATCTCAAGCTGACGCGCGCACGGGTCTGAAGCGGCGTAGGGATAGCCGTCGTGCCATGCGATGACGTTCGGGTTCTGTGCCTGAATGGCCTCGAACGTGCCGATCGTCACGTTTTGTGCTGCATCAAGTTGGTTTGAGGCCATGAGTTGTGCGCGGCTTTCTTCGCCGCCGGACTCAAGGAAAATCACACGCTGCGGTGCTGGCAAGTCCATGAAGCCGGTTTTGGCCCCCCACCAGTCATCGTTGCGGTCCCAGATCGCCCGGTTAGAAGCGGCCGAGGAGAATGTGTAAGGTCCTGTGCCGATTGGCAGATTGAAGGTGAAGGTCGCGGCGTTTTCGCCCGACCAGATATGCTCGGGCATGATCAGAAACGAACCGAAAATCCGCACACCGAAGTTCTCAACTATGAAGCGCGGGTTCGGGTTGTTTAGCGTGAACTTAACCGTCAGATCGTCAATTTTTTCAACCGTCGCCACCTGCGAGCGGATCGTGGAAGCCTCGCGGCTCGAGATCTCTTCATTGGTCATGGCGAGGTTCGTGGTGAAGACCACATCATCGGCGTTGAAAGCTTCTCCGTCGGACCATTCCACACCATCGCGCAGACTTATCGTGAATTCAGAGCTTTCGGCATTGCTTTCAAATCCTGTGGCCAACCAAGGATCGAGCGCGCCGGTGCCGTAATTCAGAATGAACAGCGGTTCCCACATCGTCTGGTGGGCGCCGTGCATCCGCTTGGTGCCAGGTGTCATCCAGTTGAAGTTTTCAGGGTCCTGAATCGTGCGGTCGAGGTCGAAGATGACTGTGTTTTCGCGCGAAACGTCCTGCGCAAATGCGGTACCCGCCATTGCGGCAAACGCAAGGGCCGAACTGGCCAAAAGTGTTGTCTTAAGTTTCATTTTTTCCTCCCTTTGTGGGGCCCACGCCCCTTTTTTCGTTCACGTCAGCGAACGTAATCCATCACCAGAACGCGCGTGTGGTCTGGCAAATCTTCCTTTCTGAGTTCGTGTTTGGGACCGAACGCGAAATCGACGTCTTCTTCTTTGAAATGGCTGAGAAAACTTTCAATCCACATCGTGTTGCGCGGTCGGTAAGTGAGTGTCCGGAAATGCATCGGAATGACCAGCTTGGGTCGTGTGCGGTGGATCATCTCCATCAGGTCCGGCAGTTCAAGCGTCAGATAGCCACCCGCCAGAGCAAAAAGTACGTCTGTGCCTTCGAAAAAACGCTGCTGCGCATCTGTCAGCGGGTTTCCGACGTCGCCCATATGTGCGTAACGTATGCCATCCAGTGTGAAGCGATACATGCCGTTCTGGCCTGGCACCTCATGTTCCGGATGATGGTCCCATTCGGCGGCTTCAATCGCTGTTATGTCGACGCCTAACGCCTGAGAAGAGCCGCCGTTCTGAGCGACCGTCAGCGCGTTGACAACCTCGGGATCGCCATCAATGAGGTCCGCACGGCAATGCGCACTGTCGTCATCAGATGAAATGATAACGAGGTCCGCAGGTTCCTTGATCGGAGCATAGCCTACGCCTTCAGGCGTATAGGGATCGGTGATGATCTTGGGCCCATTTTCGGGCTCCAGTCCAAAGGCGGCATGACCAAACCAGGTAATCTTCATCAATTGTTCCCCACAACATGGGGGCTTTGGGTTTTGGTGATGTCGTTGTTGCTTGGGCGCGGATGGGTTTTCCATTTGCCAGCGTCTCCACGACACAGAATGGCTTCAACCCCGGACGCCCATGCCGGATCTGTGATCTCGACACTGGGAGGGCAATATCGAAGGGTGAGGCCGCATCGGCGACGGTCACTGTTGTTGGGAAGCGAACCATGAACCAGCATATCTGCATGCATGGAAATCTGACCCGCCTTCAGCGCATTGGTGAACGGCTCTCCAAGTTCGTCAACATTGGCTGTCTCCTTGTGGAAGACCGCGTTTTCGCCGGTGGATTGCACTTTCATCGCGCCTTTGTCGTGCGTGCCGGGAATAAAGCGCATCGCCGAGTTCTCGGCGTCTGCGTCATCAATCGCAAGCCAGACCGTGACCGTGCGTGCCGGACTCAAAGACCAGAACGAAGCGTCCTGGTGCCAGGGAACAGCCTTTGGATCATGTGCCTTCTTTGACAGTATCGCGGAAGCCCAGCACAGGATATCCGGACCTATGATGTCTTCGACCAGATCAAGAATCCGCCGGTCCGTTGCGATATCCCATAGTCCGGAAAGCCGCGCCTGATAGCAATTGATTCCATAAGCCCCGTCCGGACCCATATCGCGCATCAATCCGTCGAGATAGTCGCGGATCGTCGCAATCTCTGCGGCGTCAAATATGTCGAAAGGCTGGACAAAGCCTTCCTTGTTGTAATGGGCAACTGCGTCGCCCGATAGAATTCTCGCAGCTGTTTCATCCACCGGCTGAAAGCTCAGATCTTGAGCGTCGTCCAACATGAGTAAGTCTCCCCTTGAGCTCACGTTCGGATTTGAAGCCTAGAATGTCAGCAACTTAGTTTGACTTTTTTTTGCACTATTTTGATTTTCCGACCTTCAAATACGATTTTTCTTTGCTAATCTTGCGGCATGAAAACAACGACATTCAAGATTGATACGTATATTCGGCCCGAAGAAGCTTTTCACTTTGCACGAAAGAATCTTGCATCGCGCTTTCCCGACAGTGCACACGACCACGATTATTTTGAGGTGTTTTTGATCGAGAGCGGTCGGACGAGCCATTGGATCAATGGTGTGGTGCAGACCCTCGAGCCTGGACAGCTTACATTTGTGCGCCCACAGGACGCTCATGCATTTCGTGCAGATCGCACGATGGGGTGCCAGATCATCAATGTCATGTTTCGCATGGAAACGGCGGAACATCTCGCGCGCCGATATGGGGATGCGATCGCTGGGAAGTTCTTTGATGCCAAGACGCCCATGCCGGACATGCATATTCTTGGCCCTGCGCGCTTTGCCCGCGCCATCAACGTGGCGCAGCAACTGCAAACGGCACACCGGTCTTTGGCACGGATTGAGGAATTTCTGCTTGTCTTGACCAATCGTGTTGCGGACGCGGCAAGCGGTGTCAGCAACACGTCCCCGCGCTGGTTCGCAGAGGCTTGCAGCGCCGCGCAATCGCAAGAGGTCTTCAGCCAAGGCGCGGCGGGTTTCATCGCTGCCGCCGGGCGCAGCCATGAACATGTTTGCCGAACCTGCAAAACAGTGACGGGGCTTACACCATCAGAATATATCAACCAGATCCGGATCGAGTTTGCGGCGCATTTGCTTCGCAGCGATGAGCGATCCATCAACGACGTGGTGGAAGCCTGCGGGTTTGACAACAACAGCTACTTTTATCGTCTGTTTCGCCGACAGTACGGCATCACACCACGCCAATACCGGCTTCGAAATCTCCGCGATCCCTTTCAGACAGCGGCAATTCACGCGGCGACTGGATAGAAGCCTACCGTTATTGATTCGAAGTTTTGGCCCACCGAGGCGCCTTCAAAGACAAGTCTTGCCAAATAAACCTTCTCGCACCTGCAGAATGCTGCAGAGTTTTCTAGCACCGTGCGCTCAGCACTTTTCCCGGTTTAAGTGATTGCGCCTCAGAAAAAATTTCAATCGATCCACAAGGCATCCTCAAATCCGTCCCCAGAACTGTCCCCAAGAAATTTTGATGCTGCGGTGCTTTTGTCTTGGCGCAACGGCACTTCTTTGCAACATTGATGGCACCGCAACGGAGCTTCGGCGAAGGAGCGGGGTGCTAGGCCTCTCAAGGTTGAAGCGTTTTGAAAAGGGACATCAGTACCGGATCGGATCGGGAAGAACTTGAGGAAGCTAGGCGGACCGAGATGGCCTTCGGGTCGGATCGGAAAGCCGGGTGGATAAAGGGCAGAGTGCGCAGATCAGGATCGCAAGATTTTGGTTTGTGGTGGCGAACCTCCGGGAACGCTGCAAACGGGCCTGCTTCCCTTCGGGGAAATAGGTTCAAAGAAGGCGTCAGGGCGTGTTGGCAACAGCACAATGCAAAGACCGCGTCTGAGCACCTGGCGCCTTCTGCTATTTCTGGCCCGAAATTCGGGCTTCTGGAATGCCACGGGGGCCAACTGTGAAAACAGTCGACCCCCGCTTCTCGTCAGAGCATGCATACCGCGTCTACGCACCTATGGTGTGGCGATACCGTATAACCGGGGATCTGGCAACTATATGTTGTGCCAGACCGAAAGAGTCAGGTCTTCAGAGATTCTGTTTCGGGCTGCTTTCCAATTGGTAAGCATTGATCACCTAAGTGTTTCTAGAAAATTTTCAGCAATTTGCCGGAAAAACAGATATAGTTGCGACGGTGGGTCCTTTGGGGGAAGGAGAAACACGATGGGACGTATTTTCGTTTTTGCTGTTGCTCTTGCGGCAGCCGGCTTCGCATACAACCAATACACCGGTCGGAACCCGGTCCATTCGCTACAATCCTTTGTATCCGGAGGCGGCGGTGGCGGGTTTGCCGGTGGTTACGGGCTTGCTGTGGATAGCGGACGGTCAATCGGAAGTTCCGCCAAAGGATTGGCGAGTGGCGTTTCCGGTGCTTTTGGTGCCGTTGGCAATTAGTCAGACGCAGTGAATAGCCACATTATTGGCGATTTTCACGGTGTTTCACGGATTGTTGGGTGAGATCACAGCGTGCTCTCGAGCTTCAAGGGTTTTGTCACTACTGTAGACTGATTAGACGGGCGATAGGGGGGCTATTATGAACCTTCGATTAGTATCCGCCGGCATTTTTTTATTGGCGGGTTATTTGGCATTCGGTGATTTTCTGACAGCGAGCATGCTGTCGACTCCGGAGACGTTTGTCTCGGACATTGGGCGGGGCATTGGGGGTGCCGTCTCGGGGCTGGCTACTCGGGTTGAGCTGTTTTTCGGAAGATAGCAGTTCTTGACGGGTCGCAGCGACTATGCAGAGAGAAACGCAGAAACCGCTGCTTCAAAATCACGTGGCTTTTCTGCGTGCAACCAATGTCCCGCGCCGGGGATCTTTGCGAACCTTGCTGCCGGAAAAAGACTGCGAATGCGATCTCTGTGTTCCCGCATCACGTAGTCGCTGTTGGCGCCTGACAAGAACAGGGTCGGGCCGTCAAAAACACAGGAGACCTCGGGAAAACCGATGATGTGTTCCATCTCGTTTGCCAAGACATCCAGGTTCAGCCGCCAGCGCCGCTCTTTGACATCCAATGATTGCAATAAAAAGGCTCGGACACCCGCGTCGTCGATACGTGGCTGTAACAGTCTGTCGGCATCGCCGCGCGTCTCGATCTGTCCGAGATCGAGGGCCTTCATCGCATCGATCAAAGGGGTCTGCGTATGGGAATAGGCGACCGGCGCGATGTCTGCGACGATCAGTTTCCGGACTTTGTCCGGGGATTTAAGTGCCAAAAGCATCGCGGCCTTGCCGCCCATCGAGTGGCCCAGAACATCCGCGCGCTCGGGGATCGCTTGTGCCAGATCCTCGGCCATATCCGGATAAAGATGGCCGTCGAACCAAGGGCTTTCTCCATGGTTGCGCATATCGACCGCCGTAACCAGCCGATCGGCTGAAAGCCGTTTTGCCACAACGCCCCAATTGCGCGCCGAGCCAAAAAGCCCGTGCGCAATCAATAGCGGCGTTGTTTCAGTTTCGCTGCCAAAGGTGTTGGCGTTCAACATCGTTTGGTATCAAAGACCGGGATAGACCGGGAAACGGTCACAGAGGGCTTTGACTTCGGTTTTCACACGCTGCTCGACAGCGCTGTTTGCGTCTTCACCATTGGCCGCGAGGCCGTCGACGACCTCGGTAATCCAACGCCCGATCTGGCGGAATTCGCCTTCGGCAAAGCCACGCGTCGTCGCTGCCGGGGACCCGAGACGCACACCTGACGTGATCATTGGTTTTTCCGTATCAAAGGGAATGCCGTTCTTGTTACAGGTGATATGCGCGCGACCCAAAGCGGCCTCTGTCGCTTTGCCGGTGACGCCCTTGGGGCGCAAGTCGACCAGCAGCACATGCGTATCAGTCCCGCCTGTCACGATATCGATCCCGCCCTTCATAAGCTCATCCGCCAGTGCTTGAGCGTTTTTGATGACCTGCTGTTGGTAGACCTTGAACTCGGGCCGCAGCGCTTCGCCGAAGGCGACGGCTTTCGCCGCGATGACGTGCATCAGGGGGCCACCCTGAATACCGGGGAAGATGGCCGAATTGAATTTCTTGGCCAATGCTTCGTCATTGGTCAGGATCATCCCGCCGCGTGGGCCCCGCAGGGTTTTGTGTGTCGTCGTTGTCGCAACATGCGCGTGTGGGAACGGCGATGGATGCTCGCCCGCAGCCACGAGACCTGCGAAATGGGCCATGTCGACGTGAAGGTAGGCCCCGACGCTGTCTGCAATCTCGCGCATTTTGGCAAAGTCGATCTGGCGTGGGATGGCCGAGCCGCCTGCGATGATCAGCTTTGGCTGATGTTCGGCGGCGAGTGCTGCGACCTGATCGTAATCCAGTCGCAAGTCCTCCTTGCGCACACCGTATTGCACCGCATTGAACCACTTGCCTGACTGGTTTGGCTTGGCGCCGTGTGTGAGGTGGCCGCCCGCATCGAGGCTCATTCCAAGAATAGTGTCGCCGGGCTGCAAAAGGGCAGTGAACACGCCCTGGTTCGCCTGGCTGCCAGAATTCGGCTGAACGTTGGCGAAATCACACCCAAACAGTTCCTTTGCGCGATCTATGGCGAGGGTCTCGGCAATGTCGACGTATTGGCAACCGCCATAGTAGCGACGGCCCGGATAGCCCTCTGCATACTTGTTGGTCATCACTGAGCCTTGGGCTTCCATGACAGCCGCCGAAACGATGTTTTCCGATGCGATCAGTTCGATCTCGTCCTGCTGACGCCCAAGTTCCGAGCGAATTGCACGATGCAGTTCGGGATCGCGGTCAGAGAGGCTTTCGGTGAAGAAGCCGGAATCGCGGTGGGTCACATTCATTAGACTTGCCCCCTTTTGGGTCGCTACTGGAGTTCCGCGCCGTCATACCTGCAATTGGCGCGTCCGAAAAGCCGGGAAACCGGCAGTTTGATGCGTGAAGTCGTCACGTTGTTCACCTATGCGCACTTGTGTTTCCGATGCGCTCGGGCAATCGTCGCGGGACCAACAGGCATCCGGGACGCTTGAGCAATGAAATTATCCTTTCGCGCCAGTAATGTGGAGGTCGCACAGGAGGCCCTTGCGGCACTCAAAGACCGATATGGTCAGGTGGACGCGGAAGATGCCGATGTGATCGTGGCCCTTGGGGGTGACGGGTTCATGCTGGAGACGCTCAGCGAAGCCCGCGCGCTCGACAAACCTGTCTATGGCATGAACCGTGGCACGGTCGGGTTTTTGATGAACACCTACAGCGAAGATAATCTGCCAGAGCGCGTGTCCGAAGCCGAGGAGGCGCAACTCAATCCACTGGCCATGCGTGCGGAAGGCGTTGACGGGAAGATCACCGAAGCCCTCGCATTGAATGAGGTTTCACTTTTGCGCGGCGGGCCTCAAGCGGCGCGATTGCGCATCTCGGTCGATGGGCGCACGCGAATGGACGAGTTGGTTTGCGATGGTGCCCTTGTGGCGACACCGGCGGGGTCCACTGCCTATAATTATTCGGCCCATGGGCCAATTCTGCCCATCGGGGCGGATGTTCTTGCACTGACACCCGTTGCCGCGTTCCGACCAAGGCGTTGGCGGGGCGCGCTTTTGCCAATTACCGCAACAGTGCGGTTCGATGTCCTGAACCCCGAAAAACGTCCTGTGAGGGCGGACGCTGACAGTCGCACCGTGCCAGATGTGCGCTGGGTTGAAGTGCATTCGGATACCAGCATCGTGCACCGCTTGTTGTTCGACCCGGGTCACGGTCTGGAAGAGCGCCTGATCCGCGAGCAGTTTTCCTAAGGTTTGCCGCCCAGAAAGAACCGTGGCTTCGCTGCCGCGCTTTTGATGCGCATTCGCATCTCACCCTTGAGCGTGTGCTTTGCTCCTGACAGAGTGAAAAAAATATCAATTGAGGCACCGGGATAACCCGGGCCCGAGGCAACGAGTGAGGCATCAGCCATGAGCGACCCGGCACCATTGGCCGAGGATATGCGTGCGCGTATTCTAAGTGAACCTGACATGATTCTGAGTGATCCTGATGTCATGCGCGCCCTTATTGCGGCGAATGAGCAGGCAATGGGTTCGAACATCGTAGATTTGCGCGGTGTCGCGATGGAGCGCCTTGAAGACCGGCTGACGCGGCTGGAAGACACGCATAACTCTGTTATCGCAGCGGCTTATGAGAATTTGGCAGGGACCAACCAGATTCACCGCGCGATCCTTGCTTTTCTTGAGCCGCATGAGTTTGAGGCGTTCATTCGCTGCCTTGGCGAGGACGTGATGGATATCCTGCGGGTCAAAAAAGTGAGACTTCTGCTGGAAAGTCACGAGACTGCGCTGGATCCAAACCTGGTGGAAATAAGCGATGTTTTGTCAATCGCCGAGCCAGGGTTTTGCGAACACTACGCTGGACACGGAAAAGCTCCGCGGCAGGTGACGTTGCGCGGCGTGGCACCGGGAGAAAGCATGATTTATGGGGCGGACAGCGCATGGGTGAAGTCAGAAGCCTGCATTTTGCTAGACTTCGGCGAACAGCGGTTGCCGGGCATGCTGGCGCTTGGCTCGGATGATCCGCATCAGTTTTCCGCCAATCACGGGACCGACCTTCTGAGCTTTATGGGAAGTGTGTTCGAGCGTGCGATGCGGCGCTGGCTGGGGTGATCTCGGCAGTTCTCAGGGACGCGGTTCAACGCTGGTTGGCCGAGCTTTCGGCGGTTGGCGGGCGGGCGACAAAGACAGTCGCTGCGTATAGGACGGATGTCTTCGGGTTCCTTGAGTTCCTTCAGATACATCTAGGCGACACCGCTGGCACCGGGGTGTTGAGCAGTCTCACAACACGCGACATGCGGGCGTGGATGGCGCATGAGCGTGGTCGTGGAGTAAGCGCGCGGTCGTTGGCCCGGTCCTTGTCGGCGGTGAAGAATTTTGTCGGATGGATGGCCGAGCGTGATGGGTTTGATCCAACGGCCGTTCTGATGACGCGTAGCCCGAGATTTCAGAGCAAACTGCCGCGGCCTTTGGAGGCCGGTGCCGCCAAAGCGATGATCGATACCGTTGAACTGCAATCTACGACGGACTGGGTCGCACGCCGTGATGCGGCTGTGGTGACGTTGCTTTATGGATGTGGTTTGCGGATCTCAGAAGCGCTGGGCCTGACTGGTGGAGATGCGCCTTTGGGCGATACGATCCGGATCGTCGGCAAGGGCGGCAAAGAGCGTATCGTGCCGGTGATCCCTTCGGCACAACGGGCTGTAGACGCTTATGTCGCGGCTTGTCCATTTGATCTGAATGCCGCGGCGCCTTTGTTTAGGGGGGTGCGAGGCGGAGCGTTAAATCCGCGATTGATCCAGAAAGTGATGGAGCGCGCACGGGCGCAGCTGGGCCTTCCGGCGACGGCGACACCGCATGCCATGCGCCACAGCTTTGCGACGCACCTGTTGAACGCGGGCGGAGACCTTCGCTCTATTCAGGAGTTGTTGGGGCATGCGTCCCTTTCCACAACTCAAAGCTATACCGCAGTTGACGCGGCGCGCCTTATGGATGTTTACAAAGCCGCGCATCCAAGAGCGCAACAGACCTGACGTAAAACCGGGAAATGCTGGCGCTTGCACAGCAAATCCGGCATGAGACCCGAATGAATATCAAGACCAAAGCCTACCTCGTCCACCTTCTGACCGCCACTGGCGCGGTGCTTGCAATGCTTGCGATGCTGGAAGCCGTCACTGGCGATTGGGCGATGATGTTCGTTTGGCTGGTCGTCGCGTTTGGCGTGGACGGTATTGATGGACCGCTTGCGCGGATGGCGGAAGTGAAGGTGAACGCGCCCCGGATCGACGGAGTTCTATTGGACCTGATCATCGACTATCTGACGTATGTGTTTATTCCGGCCTTTGCTTTGTTTACGTCGGGGCTGTTGCCGGGCTGGACCGGGTGGTTCGCGATTATCGTTATCACCTTCACTTCGGCGCTCTATTTTGCAGACACCAGGATGAAGACGGCGGACTATTCCTTTGCCGGTTTCCCGGGGTGTTGGAACATGGTGGTTCTCGTGCTGTTTGCCGTGCAGCCGAATTTCTGGGTAAGCATCGGAATCGTCACCCTATTGGCCGTCGCGATGTTTGTGCCAGTCAAATTTGTCCACCCCGTGCGCACCGAGCGGTGGCGCAACGTGACGCTGCCCATGGCTTTGGGGTGGACGTTCTTCGCAGGTTGGGCCGCCTGGGTGGCTTTTGATCCGGACAGCTGGGCGCTTTGGGGTCTGATTGTCACGTCGCTTTGGCTGACCTTTGCGGGTGTCGCACAGCAGATCATCTACCGCGAGAAAATCTGACGCCTTCGCTTGCTATTTCCTCCGTGTGGCCGGGTGAAGCGATGCTGCAAGAATATGATCTGCGCCGTGGATCACGTGGCTGGCTTCGCCGACAATTTTCGGATCTGGTAGCTGCGCGATTGATGTGTCCTTGTCTGGATAATCGAACTGCGCAAGGAAGTGTCGCATGCAGTTCAGCCGGGCGCGTTTCTTGTCGTCGGATTTGACCACGGTCCAAGGGGCGTCTGCGGTGTCGGTGTAAAAGAACATCGCTTCTTTTGCCTCGGTGTAGTCTTCCCATTTGTCGAGACTTGCGCGGTCCACGGGCGATAGTTTCCAGCGCTTCAGGGGGTCGGTTTCACGGGCTTTGAAGCGGCGGTGTTGCTCGCCTTGTGTCACCGAGAACCAATACTTGATCAGTTTGATTCCGCTGCGCGTCAGCATGCGTTCCAGTTCAGGTGTTTCGCGCATGAATTCCAGATATTCGCCCGGTTCGCAAAAGCCCATGACGCGCTCGACGCCCGCGCGATTATACCAAGAGCGATCATAGAAAACGATCTCGCCATCCGTCGGCAGGTGTTTGATATATCGCTGATAAAACCACTGGCCGCGCTCTTCGTCGGTGGGCTTGTTCAGCGCGACAACCCGCGCGGTACGTGGATTAAGGTGTTCGGTGAAGCGCTTGATCGTTCCGCCCTTCCCGGCGGCATCGCGGCCTTCGAACAGCATCACGACCTTTTGGCCGGTATCCTGAACCCAAAGCTGCACCTTCAAAAGCTCCGCCTGAAGGGCGGCCTTTTCGGCTTCGTAAGACGACCTGCTCAATTTCTCCGAATATGGATAAGCACCTGTTTCAAATGCTAAAATTGAATCTTCACCTTTTTCGGCGGCTTCATTTTTGTGTGTCGTCTCAGTCATGCAGTGGTCCCTTTTGTCTTATCCGACAGGAGTCTTGCACAAATCAGGAGGGCGCGCGCTGATGCAGGTCAAAAAATGGGCGCCCGCGAACGGACGCCCATAACAACCAAGACCGAGGGGACGTGTCCTAGCTGTCGTTCAGTGTCAAAGCGACAAAGCGTGGATCGCCATCCCGGCGCACCAAAAGCACCAGGGATTTGCGTCCAGCCTCGCGAGCGGCTTCGACGCGTTCGTTGAGATCGGCAATGCTGGCTACGCTTTCTTGAGCCGCTTCGGTGATGATGTCGCCCACGCGCAAGCCCTTCTCAAAAGCCTCGCTATCTTCGGCAACATCGGCCACCACGAGGCCTTCTGCGTCGTCTGGAAGACCAAGCTGTTCGCGAAGTTCATCCGTCATATCCGACACCGTGAGGCCCAGAAGGTCGGCAGTGGTTGGATCTTCCTGACGGTCCACGGATGCCGGAACAGCATTTTCGGCTTCTTCGCGACGGCCCAATGTAACACGCAGCGTTTCGGTTTCTCCATCGCGGAAGACAAGCACACGCACTTCGGCACCGACGGCTGTATTGGCCACCTGACGCACAAGCCCACGCGTGTCTTCAACGTCAACACCGTCGAAGCTGAGGATGACGTCCCCGGCTTCCATGCCAGCTTCGAGGGCTGGACCCTCGGGCACATCAGTCACCAGTGCGCCCCGCGCTTCTTCGAGGCCGAGGCCGTCCGCGAGGTCTTCCGTGACGTCCTGAATCCGCACGCCAAGCCATCCGCGACGAGTTTCCCCAAAGTCACGAAGTTGCTGGATGACGTTTTCTGCGACACGGCTCGACATAGCGAAACCGATACCGATGGAGCCGCCGTTGGGGCTGAGGATCGCTGTATTCACCCCAATAACCTCGCCTTCCATATTGAAAAGCGGTCCGCCGGAGTTGCCGCGGTTGATCGCTGCATCCGTCTGAATGTAGTCGTCATAGGTTCCCGAAAGCGCGCGGCCACGGGCCGAAACGATGCCGGCCGAGACCGAAAAGCCCTGACCCAGCGGATTACCCATCGCCATGACCCAATCGCCAACGCGGGCGATCTCGCTGTCGCCCCAAGGAACGAAGGCGAGAGGTTCGTCACTTTCGACCTTCAAAAGGGCAAGGTCGGTGTTTGGGTCTGTGCCGATGATTTGAGCTTCTAGTTCGAAACCCTCGAAGAATTCGATCAGGATCTCATCAGCGCCTTGAATGACGTGGTTATTGGTAACGATAAAACCGTCCTCGGAGATCACAAAGCCCGAACCAAGCGCCTGACTGCGGCGCGGGCTCTGACCGTTTGGACCGTTGCGGTCCATGAAATCTTCGAAGAATTCCTCAAAGGGGGATCCTTCAGGCACGACAGGCCCGGGGTTCGTGCTGGTCGCGACCGTGGTTGACGTTGTGATGTTCACAACCGACGGGCTCACCTGTTCGGCAAGGTCGGCGAATGTGGACGGACGCGACTGCGCCGCTGCGGCAATGGATTGCGCAATCAGCAGGGCTGTCGCCAAAGTCGTCAGCCAGAATGCACGGAGCATTGTGGTCGACGGTGACAGTGTTCGTGCTGCAGAATTCTGCATTTGGAGTTCCTCCAGTGGTCTGCTCGCGGTGCCGGGGGGCGGACACCTTACGCTTCATATGATCAAGATAGGTTATGAAATGCGCAAGCCAACACCCGCTCGCGATTCTTCACCTGCATGTGAGAGCAGCGTGGGTCAGTTTAACGTGCAGAAGGGAGGTGTTGCGCCGGAAAACGCATGAGGGCGGTCCGGCGCAACAGATGTTTCCAGATCAGAGGATTGACTGACCGGTTGCGGCCCAGTCCTTCAGGAACTGATCAAGGCCTTTATCAGTGAGCGGGTGCTGCGCCATTTTCTTGATGACATCCGGCGGGGCTGTTGCAACGTCGGCACCGATTTTGGCTGCATCGCTCATGTGATTTGCGGAGCGGATCGAAGCTGCGAGGATCTGGGTTTCGAAGCCGTAGTTGTCGTAGATCTCGCGGATGTCGGCGATCAAATCCATGCCGTCGAGGTTCAGATCATCGAGACGACCGATGAAGGGCGAGATGAATGTGGCACCCGCTTTGGCGGCCAAAAGAGCTTGATTGGCGGAGAAGCACAGCGTGACGTTAACCATGTGACCTTCACTGGTCAGCGTCTTGCAGGCGCGCAGGCCGGCCCAGGTCAGAGGCACTTTGATCGCGATGTTGTCGCCGAGTTTTGCGACTTCGTGACCTTCGGCGATCATGCCTTCGTAGTCAGTGGCAACTGTTTCGGCGCTGACCGGGCCGTCGGTCATCTTGGCGATCTGAGCGATTACCTCTTTGATATCGCGGCCTGATTTGTGGATCAGCGATGGATTGGTGGTGACGCCGTCAACCATTCCAAGCTCAATCAGCTCGGCAATTGCATCGGTATCGGCGGTATCGACGAAGAATTTCATCAGTTAGCCCCTCTGGCACTTAGGTTCGGTTTCGTGGCACTGATAGCGGATCGGACGCGGGGGCTGAACCCCCAAACCCTCACTCCAGTCGATTAACCGAGGCCACGCGTGATCGAGCATTACCATGAAGGCGAGTTGATCTCGGTGCTGACAGCGCAGCCGATTGACCGGGCTTTGGACTACAAGGCGCCTGAAGGCGGGTGCATGAAGGGGGCTTTTGTCGAGGTGCCTCTGGGGCCGCGGAAGGTGTTGGGCATTGTCTGGGGGAAAGGCGAGGGTGGCTATGACCTTGCCAAGGTGCGGTCGGTCATTCGGGTGTTGGACGCGGTGCCGATGCGCGATGAGATGCGGACGTTTCTGGAGCGGGCGGGTGCGTATACGTTGACGCCGATGTCAGCGATGGTGCGGCTTGCGACGCGCTCTCCGGGGCTTGGGGATCCGCCTTCTATGCGCACGATTTATCGGCGTGGGACGGGCGAGCCGGATCGCTGGACGGATGCACGTCGGCGGGTTGTCGAGACGTTGGATAGCTATGGAAGTCTGGCGTTTACACTGAAGGAGCTGGCTGACATGGCCGGTGTTTCTTCCAGTGTTGTCAAAGGGTTGGTGAAGCAGGGGGTGGTTGCTGAGGAAGCCAGCCCGCGCGATGTGGCCTATCCGCGACTTGATCCGGGGGAGAGCCCGTATGAGTTGACGGAGGAGCAATCGGCGGCGGCGGAAACGCTGACAACGGGGGTTGCCGGGCGGAAATACGGAACGACTTTGCTGAAGGGCGTGACGGGGTCGGGAAAGACGGAAGTCTATCTGGAAGCGGTGGGCGCGTGTTTGGCGGTGGGGCGGCAGGCCTTGGTTTTGCTGCCAGAGATTGCGTTGACGGCAGAGTTTTTGACGCGGGTCGATGCGCGTTTCGGGGCGCGGCCCGCGGAATGGCATTCGGGTGTCACGATGACCGAGCGCCGCCGGGCGTGGCGTATGGTTGGGGAAGGCGGCGCGCAACTGGTCGTCGGTGCGCGCTCGGCGTTGTTTCTGCCGTTTCAGGACCTTGGCTTGATCGTTGTCGATGAGGAACACGACACGTCTTACAAGCAGGAAGATGGGGTTTTGTATAACGCGCGCGATATGGCGGTTTTGCGGGCGTCGATTAATGGGGCGCAGGTGGTTTTGGCGTCGGCGACTCCGTCTTTGGAAAGCTGGGCGAATGCTGAAGCTGGGAAGTATACCCGCGTAACGTTAACATCTCGTTTCGGGGCCGCGGCAATGCCTGAAATGCGCGCGATTGATATGCGCGATGCGGCCTTGCCGAGCGATCGCTGGATTTCGCAAACCCTTGTGGATGAGGTGAAAAAGCGGACCGAAGCCGGGGAGCAGTCGTTGTTGTTCCTCAATCGTCGTGGGTATGCACCGGTGACGATTTGTCGGGCGTGCGGGCATCAGATTGGCTGTGATCATTGTGATGCGCGGATGGTCGAGCACCGTTTTTTGAAGCGGCTTGTGTGCCATCAGTGTGGGGAGTCAAAGCCCTTGCCGGAGGCGTGTCCATCCTGTGAGGCGGAAGGACGGATGGCGCCTGTGGGGCCGGGCGTGGAGCGGCTGGCAGAAGAGGTTGAGGCGCTTTTTCCCGAGGCGCGGACGTCGGTTTTGTCATCGGATGTTTTTGGCTCGGCGCGAGCTTTGAAGGCAGAGATTGAGCGGATCGCCGAGGGCGATGCAGACATCATAATCGGCACTCAGATCGTCGCAAAAGGCCATAACTTTCCGCACCTTACGCTTGTTGGGGTGATTGATGCGGACCTTGGATTGCAAGGCTCGGATTTAAGGGCGGCGGAGCGGACCTTTCAACTGATGCGACAGGTTGCGGGGCGCGCTGGGCGGGCGGAAAAATTAGGGGTGGCTTTGTTGCAGACTTATCAACCGGCGCATCCGGTGATCGGGGCGATCCTCAGCGGGGACGAAGAAGAGTTCTGGAAGGCCGAGGCGCGCGAGCGCAAGGCGGCGGGGGTGCCTCCTTTTGGGCGGATGGCGGGGATCGTTTTGTCTAGCCCTGATGTGCAGGAAGTGTTTGATATTGGGCGCATTTTGGCGACGCGGCGCGAGCCTTTGGCGCGGATTGGGGCGCAGGTTTTTGGCCCGGCGGCAGCGCCTATAGCGCGGATACGGGGGCGGCACCGGGTGCGTTTGTTGGTCAAGGCGGATAAGGCGGCGCCTTTGCAGGAGGCCTTGGTGGCTTGGGTCAATCAGGTGAAATTGCCCAACAATTTCAGGCTGTCGATCGATATTGATCCGCAGACTTTTTATTGAGACGTGCGCCCTGCGCACGGTGGGGCGCGGCGCGGACGCCGAATCGGCCCGTTTTGTTAACTTTCTGAGGAAATCGGCGGATTTTGCGACGTCGGTATCACGTCGGTATCACGTCGGTGCGCCCGTTCTGACCATATTATAGTTAACGCAACGCGCGCACTTGCCGGTTCCCCGGCTTAGGCGTAAGCCAAATCCATGCGTATTGTTCAATTAGCCGAGGCGCGAGAGTTTCCGCTTTGGCGGCGTCCCACGACATTGTTGGTCCTTATGGCTATTGCGATGCCATTGGCGTTTTCGACGTGGTCGGCGCTGCTGAATAACTTCGTTGTTGAGCAGGCGGGTTTCACCGGGGTCGAGATCGGCTGGCTTCACACGGTGCGCGAGATACCGGGGTTTCTGGCGGTCGGCGTGATTGCGATCATCATTTTTGTGCGCGAGCAGGTGCTTGGATTGGTGTCTCTGGCGCTGTTGGGGGCCGCGACGGCGATTACGGCTTGGTTTCCAAGCTTTGGCGGGTTGTTGTTCATCACGTTGCTGTCGTCGATCGGGTTTCACTATTACGAGACGGTCAACCAGTCGTTGCAATTGCAGTGGTTGCCGAAAGAGCGCGCGCCGCAGGTTTTGGGCTGGCTGGTGGCGTTTGGATCGGGCGCTTCGCTGTTGAGCTATGGGCTTTTGGTGGCGACCTGGGATGTATTCAACCTGAGCTACAACACGGTTTACTTGCTGTCGGGCGGGGCGTGTCTGGCGATTGCGATTTACTGCATGGTCGCGTTTCCGCAGTTTGAGGCGCCCAATCCGCAGGTGAAGAAGATGGTGCTGCGAAAGCGCTATTGGCTCTATTATGCGTTGCAGTTTATGTCGGGTGCGCGGCGGCAGATTTTCGTCGTGTTTGCAGCTTTCATGATGGTCGAGCGCTTTGGCTTTGAGGTGCATGAGGTCACGGCGCTGTTCATTTACAGCTTTCTTGCGAACATGCTGATTGCTCCGGTTCTGGGGCAAGCGGTTGCCTATTTTGGCGAGCGGCGCGCTTTGGCGTTTGAGTATGTCGGGTTGACCGCGGTCTTTGTCGCCTATGCTTGTGTCTATTATCTTGAGTGGAGCCAGACGGTGGCGGCGACGCTTTATGTGGTGAACCATGTGTTCTTTTCGTTGGCCTTTGCGTTGAAGACGTATTTTCAGAAGGTTGCGGACCCCGGGGATATCGCGCCGACGGCGGCGGTGGCGTTTACAATCAACCATATCGCAGCAGTGTTTCTGCCTGCGTTGCTTGGGTATCTGTGGATCGTCTCGCCCGGTGGGGTTTTCGTTCTGGCGGCTTTGATGGCGACGACGTCATTGGTTCTGGCGCTTTTGATCCCGCGCCATCCGGTGCCGGGTCACGAGACCGTGTTCACAAAGGGTCAACCGGCCCCTGCGGAGTAGAAGCGGAGCGGGGGCGACCCTATATTAAGCGGGAATTGATAGAGGAAGGAACGCCCGATGTTTTTCATGAACCGCAAGAAGTCCGAGATGGTTGCCGCTGATGCGGCGTTGCCGGGGCGGGGTGAGGCCATCCCTACGGCCGGAACACATTTCGTGAACGGGAATCCCCTGAGCGCGGATGTGCCCGAGGGTATGGACGTGGCCATGTTTGGCATGGGCTGTTTCTGGGGCGTTGAGCGGATGTTCTGGAAGCTGGATGGTGTTTATCTGACGGCTGTGGGCTATGCCGGGGGCTTTACGCCGAATGCGACCTATCAGGAAGTTTGCTCGGGACAGACGGGACACAACGAGGTTGTGCGGGTGGTTTTTGACCCTGCGGTGATTTCGTTTGAAGAGCTGTTGAAGGTGTTCTGGGAAGGGCATGATCCGACGCAAGGGATGCGGCAGGGCAATGATGTCGGCACGCAGTATCGCTCGGGGATTTATTACTACAGCGAGGCGCAAAAGGCGGCGGCTGAGGAGACGAAGGCCATGTTTGCCGAGCG
>JABDQU010000028.1 GCA_013042105.1 Boseongicola sp. | reverse complement strand
TTGCGCTTTATGAGCACCGGGTGTTCGTCGAAGGCGCAATCCTTGGCATCAATTCCTACGATCAATGGGGCGTCGAGCTTGGCAAGGAGTTGGCCAAAGCACTGGAACCCGTGGTTGCGGGCGAGGTCGGAACAGAAGGTAAGGATGGATCAAC
Organism: Boseongicola sp.; assembly: GCA_013042105.1. Taxonomy (GTDB): domain Bacteria; phylum Pseudomonadota; class Alphaproteobacteria; order Rhodobacterales; family Rhodobacteraceae; genus Boseongicola. The sequence continues at coordinate 10,747 of JABDQU010000028.1, read as the reverse complement.
CGCGCAACTGGTGCAGGCCGTGCAGCGGATGTCGGGGACGTAAAACGCCCCCGACTTGCAGAGCTTAGCGCAGTCCGGCGCGGTTCATCATTTCTTCATAAGAGGCGGTGAACCCTGACAGCGACATTGTCAGATCCACTGTCTGGTCGGGGGCAAGGGCTGGCACGATCGTAATCGTTCCAGATGCGCCACGCTTGAATTCCACTACTTCTTCGGCTGTGAACCCAAGCCGCGCGACACATCCTTCGGTCGAACAAAAGCTGTAGGGATAGCGGCGCGCTTCACCTTCGTCGACAACAAGACGCAAATCTGCCGTCAGGAGGGTTTCCAGCGGTGTGATGACCGACGCGCCAGCCTCTGCGGGGCCTCCGGGAGGGATGGCGAAAAGATTCACCTCGGCCACTGCTTGTCCTGTGCTGTCAAGAAGCAGTTGATACATCTGGCAGCGATCACGCCCGTCCTCAAGCCTCAGGCAGCGCAACTCCCAGTCCGAGAAGTTCCCCGCAACATAAGTCTCGCCTGCAGCGGGTTCGGTTGTCTCGGGTGCGGCGGTTTCAGTCCCCGTCGTCTCAGACCCGGCGGTTTCGGTTTCAGCCGTTTCGGCGGTCTGTGCAAAGGCTGCTCCGCAAACGCAGGTTGCCAGTGCAAAGCTCATATATTTCAATACGTTCGTCATGATTTCTCCCATGCGTGCAACGCTGTTTGCGCCACGCATATCACGCTGTTTCGACGATGTCAGTGGCCCATGCACAAGACAGCAAACCTTCGCTGTCACGATCTTGTCAGCCGTTTTGGCCTGATAGGAAACGGTCTGATTGCGGACAATAAAAAACAGGACCTGACGAACAGATCCTGCTTTCTATTTCTCCCTGCCGGACTGGCCGACTTATTTATTAAGCGCACGCTATTGCAGCGCCGTTCACGCGTCAACAGTCAACTTATCACTTTTTTTGGTTGGATATGAGAGGCTTCGGCGGCGCCCCAAAAAAAGACCGCGCTAAAGAAGCGCGGCCAGTCGACAGGGAGGAAGTGTTCCGGTGACGCACGATTGCGCTTTCGGAACAGGTTCACTCTGGCACATAAAGGTTAACAGTTTATTCTTCCTGCGAACGCAGGGACCAAAGCGAGGGCAACAGGTGTCAGAAACGATTTTCATGGGCGGCGGCGGCGAGGACTATGCGGTTCACCAGGACCTCTTGCTGAAATATGCAAACCGGCACGGACTGGTGGCGGGTGCAACCGGGACCGGCAAGACCGTCACTCTACAAATCATGGCCGAAAGCTTTGCGGCCCAGGGTGTGCCGGTGTTCCTGTCTGACGTCAAAGGCGACCTTTCGGGGCTGGCGCGCGCAGGCACAGAGACATTCAAGCTTCACGACGCCTTCACGAAACGGGCGGGGACTATCGGGTTTGAAGACTATGCTTATGAGGCGTTCCCGGTGACGTTCTGGGACTTGTTTGGCGAACAAGGCCATCCGATTCGCACGACCGTCAGCGAGATGGGCCCGCTTTTGCTGTCGCGCCTTCTGGAACTGACGGACGCGCAGGAGGGCGTTTTGAATATCGCAGTGCGTGTGGCCGACGAAGAAGGGATGCCGCTTCTTGATCTGAAAGACCTGCAGGCCATGCTGGTGTGGCTTGGCGAAAACCGAGGCGATCTGTCCCTGCGCTATGGCAACATTTCCACCGCCTCGATCGGCGCCATTCAGCGCCAGCTTTTGGTTCTCGAAAATCAGGGCGGTGTTCAGTTCTTCGGCGAACCGGCACTTGAGCTGACCGACATCATGCGCACCGATCCGGACGGGCGCGGGCGGATCAACATTCTGGCCGCCGATAAGCTGATGGGAGCGCCGCGCCTTTATGCGACGTCTCTTTTGTGGCTTTTGTCAGAACTGTTCGAAGAGCTTCCGGAGGTTGGCGACCCGGACAAGCCGCGTCTGGTGTTCTTTTTCGATGAGGCGCATTTGTTGTTTGAAGACGCTCCCAAAGCGCTGGTGGACAAGGTCGAACAGGTCGCGCGGCTTATCCGATCAAAAGGTGTCGGGGTCTATTTCGTGACCCAAAACCCGTCGGATGTGCCGGAAGACATACTGGGTCAGTTGGGCAACCGGATCCAACACGCCTTGCGCGCCTTTACGGCCAGGGACCGCAAGCAGCTGAAGCAGGCGGCCGAAACCTATCGCGACAACCCGCGGTTTTCGACCGAGGATGCGATCCGCGAGGTCGGGGTCGGAGAGGCGGTCACTTCGTTCTTGGAATCCAAGGGTGCGCCCGGCGTGGTCGAGCGCACGCTGATCCGGCCCCCGTCGTCGCAGCTGGGCCCGATTTCGGAGACTGAGCGGCGAGAAGTGATCAACGGCTCGCCTATCGCCGGAAAATATGAAGCCAAGCAGGATCGCGAAAGTGCTTATGAGGTGCTACGGGGTCGGGCGGAGGAGGCCGCAAAGGCCGCCGAAAAAGCCGAACGACTTGAAGAAGAAGCGCAGGAAGCCGAACGCGACTATAAGGCCGGCCGGCGCTATGAAGCCGAGCGCGTAGGTCGGTCGACATCACGCAAAAGCACTCGCTCCAGCGGAGGGTTTGGTGATGCGTTGACAAAGATGGTTGTCAAAGAGTTGAAGGGCACAACGGGCCGGCGCATTGTGCGCGGTATCCTTGGTGGGCTATTCAAGGGGCGGTAGGGTCCCCTCGCTTACGCGAGGCGATCCACCGGGGCGCTGCCCCCGGACCCCCGGGATATTTTGACCAAAAAGAAGGGCAGACAGTGGCGAGACTTCGAGGCATTTGGGCGGCATTGGCTTTGGTCTTTCTGGCGGCCTGTTCAGATTACGGACCAATTGAGGTTGCCCCCGATGATGTGGCGCGACTAGAAGCGGGTTTGCTGGCGTTGGGGCCCGAAGTCGATCCGGAAGAAGCGGCGCGCGCCGCAAGGATTGCCTTCGACTACACCGGTGTTCTGGCGCGCGAATATGAGATCACGGATTCACCTTTGATCCACAATACCAAGGTAAACATGGGGCTGAAACCGCGCGGGTTGTGTTGGCATTGGGCCGAAGACCTGGAAAAGCGTTTGCTGGCCGAAGACTTTCAAACGCTGGATGTTTTGCGCGCAATCGCCAATGCAGAAAGTGACTGGCTTATTGATCATTCGACGGCGCTTTTGGCGCCGCGGGGTGGGTCTTTGGAGCAAGCGATGGTTTTGGATCCCTGGCGATATGGGGGCCGTCTGGCCTGGGCCAGGGTGCCGGAAGACACGCGATATGACTGGGTGCCACAAGAGGTTGTCCATGCGCGCTGGCGGTCCGAGATTGCTGCGGGCACGCGGAAGGGTCCGCCGGTGGGTGCCAGCTTGCAGTGACGTCCGGGACTGGAGTTTGACGCACGAGGCGTTGCGCTCCTCCCGACGTTCGGGCATCACATTTCTAGACAACGGCAAGGGGCGCGCGACATGGCATTCGGCAAGGGGCATCATCTGCATCTGATCGACGGATCGGCGTTCATTTTCCGGGCCTATCACGCCTTGCCGCCACTGACGCGCAAGTCGGACGGGCTGCCTGTGGGGGCGGTGTCGGGCTTTGTGAATATGCTGTGGAAAACGGTTGAGGACAACAAGGGGCCAGATGCGCCAACTCACGCGGCCGTCGTCTTTGACAAGGGCAGCCATACGTTCCGCAACGATCTTTACGATCAGTATAAGGCCAATCGCGAGGCGATGCCTGAGGACCTACGGCCCCAGATCCCTCTGACCCGCGATGCAACCCGCGCTTTCAACATTGCCTGTCTGGAACAGGAAGGGTTTGAGGCCGACGACATCATCGCAACGCTTGCCTGTCAGGCCCGCGACGCAGGCGGGCGCGTGACGATTGTGTCATCCGACAAGGATTTGATGCAACTGGTGGGTGATGGTGTGGACATGTTCGACGCCATGAAAAACCTGCGGATTGACAGCGATGGGGTCGTGGCCAAGTTTGGTGTGACGCCGGACAAGGTCGTCGATGTGCAGGCGCTTGCTGGAGACAGCGTTGACAATGTGCCGGGCGCGCCCGGAATTGGTGTGAAGACCGCGGCACTTTTGATCAATGAATACGGGACTTTGGAAGAACTTCTGGAGCGCGCCACAGAGATCAAGCAGCCAAAGCGGCGGCAGACGCTGATCGATCACGCCGATCAGATCCGGCTGTCGAAAACGCTTGTGACGCTCGATTGCGAGATGGACCTCGACTATGCGCTGGACACGCTTGAGGTCAAAGAACCGGTCGCCGATGACCTTCTGGGGTTCTTGAGCGAGATGGAATTTCGCACCGTCACCAAGCGCATTGCCGAGGCTTTGAATGTCGAAGTTCCGGTCATTCCTGAGATCGACAATTCTCCTGACCCGGACACGAACGCGGCTGAAGCGGTGCCGTTTGACACGGCCGGATATACAAAAGTCAACGATATCAGCACCCTGAAAGAGTGGATCGCCACCGCGAATGGGCGAGGCTATGTGGCGGTTGATACCGAAACCACGGCTCTGAACGAAATGAAAGCGGAGCTGGTCGGCATATCCCTTTGCGTTGAACCCGGGCAGGCCTGTTACATCCCGCTGACGCACAAGGCTTCGGCGGCTGACGATCTGTTCGGCTCGAACGAACTTGCCGAGGGTCAATTGGATACTGAAGAGACGCTTGCGCTTTTGCGACCGCTTCTGGAGGATCCGGCGGTTCTGAAGATTGGTCAGAACATGAAGTATGACGCGAAGATCTTCGCACGTTATGGCGTGAATATCGCGCCGATCGACGACACGATGCTGATGTCCTATGCGATGAATGCAGGCTTGCATAATCACGGTATGGATCAGCTTTCCGAGCGCTATCTTGAACACCATCCTATTGAGATCAAATCGCTTTTGGGCACTGGCAAGTCGCAGATCACCTTTGATCGGGTCGGGGTGGATGATGCCGTCAAATACGCCGCCGAGGACGCGGATATCACGCTCAGGCTTTGGCAGACATTCAAGCCCGAGCTTCACAAGAAGCGCGTGACAACGGTCTATGAAACACTGGAACGGCCGCTTGTGCCGGTGCTGGCCGAAATGGAAATGACCGGCATCAAGGTGGACCGCGAGGTTCTATCGAAGATGTCCAATGCCTTCGCACAGAAGATGGCCCAGCTTGAAGACGAAATTCACGCGCTTGCCGGGCAAAGCTTCAATGTCGGAAGTCCGGCGCAGGTCGGAGAAATTCTGTTCGAAACCATGGGCTTGCCCGGCGGAAAGAAGGGCAAAACAGGTAAATATTCAACGCCGGCCGACGTGCTGGAAGACCTCGCGACCGAACATGAACTGCCGGGTCGCGTTCTCGATTGGCGACAGGTGCAAAAACTGAAGTCGACCTATACGGACGCGCTACAGGACCACATAAACGCCGATACAGGGCGTGTTCACACGTCGTATTCGATTGCCGGGGCCAACACTGGGCGACTGGCCTCGACCGATCCGAACCTGCAGAATATCCCCGTCCGCAGTGAAGAAGGCCGACGCATTCGCGAAGCGTTCATTGCAACGCCGGGGCACACCCTGGTCAGCCTCGACTACAGCCAGATCGAACTTCGCATTCTCGCCCATATCGCCGGGATTGACGCCTTGAAACAGGCGTTCCTTGAAGGTCAGGACATCCACGCGGCGACCGCTTCTGAGATGTTCAATGTGCCACTGGATGAGATGACATCCGATGTGCGCCGACAGGCCAAGGCAATTAACTTTGGCGTGATTTACGGCATCTCCGGCTTTGGACTGGCTCGCAACCTGCGAATCCCGCGCGACGAAGCGCAAGGGTTCATCGACCGTTATTTCGAACGCTTCCCTGGCATCAAGACCTACATGGACGACACTGTCGCCTTCGCCAAGGAACACACCTACGTCGAAACCCTGTTCGGACGGAAAATCAACACGCCGGAGATTAACAACCGCGGACCAAACGCAGGGTTCGCCAAGCGCGCCGCGATCAATGCTCCCATTCAGGGCACCGCCGCCGACGTCATTCGCCGCGCGATGATCCGGATGCCCGACGCCATCGCAAAACTGCCCGCAAAAATGCTGCTTCAGGTGCATGACGAACTTCTCTTTGAAGTCGAAGAGGGCGCGGCTGACGAGCTTATCGCGGTCGCCAAGGACGTCATGGAAGGCGCTTCAATGCCTGCCGTGGATCTTGCTGTTCCGCTGACTGTTGACGCAGGCAGAGGCGCGAACTGGGCCGAAGCCCACTAGGCGGTCCAAAGCCAGTTTCGTGAAAATGCCACGATCCACGGTCTTTTCCCCTTGTTGCGGGGCGTTTGTTATCGACTAATGGGCCAAGTATTTCAAAGTGGTATCCATGACAGACGATTATTCCCCCGAACGCGCCCTGCAAGAAAGCGTCGCAAGTCTTGCCCCGATCCTGCAGCCCGGAACTTTCGTCTATTGTTCAATGCTGCATAATTCCGACTCCGGCGAAGCGATGTCCGTCGCGCGGGCCTCGTTTATTGAAGATCAGGGCATTTCGCTGATTATCCCACGCACCGAGGCCGTTCGTCTTGGACTGATCTTTGACATGACGCTGCGCCAGATCACGCTTTTTGCAAATATCCCGCCCGACGTCATAGGTGTGACGCGCGCAGCACTCAGAACACTGGAAAAGCGAGAGATTCCCGCCAATGTTGTCTCGGCAACGCACAGCGATCATCTCTTCGTTCCATCGCGCCGCGCCGATGAGGCCGTCGACGCCTTGCGAAAGCTTCAGGAACGCGCCCAAAAGGCTTTGAAGTAGGCGGCAATAGTCGTCAAAGCGGCCAAGACTTCGCTTTCCCACTTTCGCATTCCCCCCACGTCTTCTAAGACATTGGCCAAACTGCCCATGACCTTTGAGGCCGCCCCCATGACCGAGCCAACTATCACCCAGGACGTCATCGCAGCGCATGGCCTGACGCCCGATGAATACGCGAGCATTCTCGATATTTTGGGCCGCGATCCAACCTTCACCGAACTTGGCATCTTCTCGGCGATGTGGAACGAGCATTGCTCTTACAAGTCGTCGAAGAAATGGCTGCGCACGCTGCCGACACAAGGCAAGCAAGTCATCTGCGGCCCCGGTGAAAACGCCGGGATCGTCGATATCGGCGACGGGCAAGCAGTTGTTTTCAAAATGGAAAGCCACAATCACCCCAGCTACATCGAACCCTATCAAGGGGCGGCAACTGGTGTTGGTGGTATCTTGCGGGACGTCTTTACCATGGGCGCGCGTCCCATCGCGGCGATGAACTCGCTGTCGTTTGGCGAGGTTTCGCACCCCAAGACAAAACGCCTAGTTGCAGGGGTTGTCGAAGGCGTCGGCGGTTACGGTAACCCGTTTGGCGTGCCCACCATCGGCGGCGAAGTGCGCTTCCACAAGGCCTACAACGGCAATTGTCTGGTCAACGCCTTTGCGGCAGGCCTCGCGGATGCGGACAAGATCTTCTACTCGGCCGCTTCGGGCATCGGTATGCCTGTGGTCTATCTCGGCGCGAAAACAGGACGCGACGGGGTCGGGGGTGCCACGATGGCTTCTGCCGAGTTTGACGACACGATCGAAGAAAAACGCCCCACGGTTCAGGTCGGCGATCCCTTTACGGAAAAGCGCCTGCTGGAAGCCACGCTGGAACTTATGGCCTCCGGCGCGGTCATCTCTATTCAGGACATGGGGGCCGCGGGCCTTACCTGCTCAGCGGTTGAGATGGGCGACAAGGGCGAGCTTGGCATCAAGCTGAACCTCAACCTTGTTCCCGTGCGGGAAGAGGCGATGACCGCCTATGAGATGATGCTGTCGGAAAGCCAGGAGCGTATGCTCATGGTGTTGAAGCCGGAAAAAGAGGCCGAGGCCAAAGCCATTTTCGACAAATGGGATCTGGATTTCGCTATCGTCGGCGAGACAATCGCCGAGGATCGGTTCGTGATCCTGCACGACCAGCAAGTCATGGCCGATCTGCCGCTATCGAAACTCGCCTCCACGGCCCCGGAATACGACCGCCCATGGGTCGAAACCCCGACCGCTGCACCTCTTGCTGATATCCCGCAATGCGGCGCAATTGACGGCCTGAAAGCACTTATTGCCTCGCCCAACTACGCGCGCAAGCACTGGGTCTGGGAACAATACGACAGTCAGGTCATGGCCGACACCGTGCAGGCACCGGGCCTTGGGGCAGGGGTCGTGCGCGTGCATGGCACCGATAAAATGCTCGCCTTCACCTCCGACGTAACCCCGCGTTATGTCAAAGCAAACCCGTTCGAAGGCGGCAAGCAGGCCGTGGCCGAAGCGTATCGGAACCTCTCCGCTGTTGGCGCAACGCCTTTGGCGACAACTGACAATCTGAACTTCGGCAACCCCGAAAAGCCCGAGATTATGGGCCAGTTTGTCGGCGCCATCAAAGGCATCGGCGAAGCCTGCCTCGCGCTTGATACACCTATCGTGTCCGGCAACGTCTCGCTTTATAACGAAACCGATGGCCAAGGCATTCTGCCAACGCCCACAATCGGCGCTGTAGGCCTGATTGCAAACGCGGAGGCGCTGATTGCCGGTCTGCCGCAAGAGGGCGATATCGCTGTCGTGATCGGCGAAACGGGCGGCCACCTCGGTCAGTCCGCTCTCCTTGCCGAGGCGTTTGGACGAGAAGACGGCGACGCCCCTCACGTGGACCTCGCCGCGGAACGTAGGAATGGCACCTTCGTGCGGGAAGCCGGAGACTTAATCGCCGCGGCAACCGATCTCTCGGACGGTGGCCTCGCACTCGCGGCCTTCGAGATGGCAGACGCTGCCAACATTGGCCTTACTCTGGATACAGACGACATCGCCCAGCTCTTCGGCGAAGATCAGGCGCGTTATCTTATTGCCGTCCGCCCCGATGATCTGGGCGATCTGATGACTCGCGCCCAGAGCGCAGGCGTCCCGATTTCGCAAGTCGGCACCTTCAGCGGCGCAGATATCACGCTCGCCGCCGAAACGGCACCGCTTGAAACGCTCTCGCAAATCTACCGCGCCGCCTTTGCCGAGAAGGTCGCCTGACACGCTTCATCAAGAAATCAGCCCAAACCTTGCAAGGCCCGCATCGCGGCTCTACATCTCAGTTAACGACAAGGAGACGCTCGAACCATGCCCATGCAGGCCCACGAAATCGAAGCTTTGCTGCGCGAAACCTTCCCTGACGCACAGATCACGGTTCAGGGTGACGATGGTGTGCATATGTCCGCTGTCGTCATCGACGAAAGCTTTCGCGGCAAGAACAGGGTGCAACAACAACGCGCGGTTTACGCCGCGATGAAGGGTAAAATGGACGGCGCCAACGGCGAACTTCATGCGCTTGCGCTCACAACCCGAGCGCCGGACTAAAGCGAGAAACCAGGATAGGAAAGACAGATGTCTGCTCAGGATCAGATCAAAGAGACAGTGACCAACAACGACGTGGTGCTTTTTATGAAAGGCACCAAAACCATGCCTCAGTGCGGCTTTTCAAGCAAAGTCGCTGGTGTCCTGAACTACATCGGCGTGGACTATTCGGACGTGAATGTGCTGTCCGATGACGGCATCCGTCAGGGTATCAAGGACTTCTCCGACTGGCCAACCATCCCGCAGCTTTACGTCAAAGGCGAGTTCGTGGGCGGCTGTGACATCATCACCGAGATGACGTTGTCAGGCGAATTGGACCAGCTTTTCGAAGATAACGGTGTGACTTTCGACAAGGATGCCGCCGAGAAAATTCGCGAACATAACGGTTGAACCTCACCACACAACCATCTGTTCTAAAATAAAAAAGGCCGCTCGAACGAGCGGCCTTTTCTAATTCTGATCTGAATAAATCAGGCTTTGTCTTCGTCGTCTTCGGCAGGGACTTCCGCCTCATCGTCCGAAGCCGCTTCTTCTTCAGCGGGCGCTTCGTCAACCGATTCTAGCTCATCAAGCTCAGCCGCGCCGATGTCTTCAAACAACTCCGCGATTTCGAGCTCAGCCGCAGCTTCTTCTTCAGCCGCCTGATCTGCCACGTTGATGCCCGAGGCCTGAAGCTCAGCTTCTTCAGTCGAACGTGCAACGTTCAACTCGATTGATGCACTGACTTCCGGGTGAAGCACAACTGACACAGCATGCAAACCAAGGTACTTGATCGGCGCCGACAGAACGACCTGTTTGCGATCAACCGAGAACCCTTCGGCAGTTGCTGCTTCAGCCGCGTCACGCGTTGTGACCGACCCGTAAAGCGAACCACCGTCAGAGGCCGAGCGGATCACGATGAACTGCTGACCATCAAGCTTGGCGGCAAGTGCTTCCGCTTCTTTCTTGGTCTCGAGGTTGCGTGCTTCCAGCTGCGCTTTTTGCTCTTCGAACTGGCTTACGTTTGCCTCAGACGCCCAAAGGGCTTTCTTCTGTGGCAACAGAAAGTTGCGTGCATAACCGTCTTTGACCGACACGATGTCGCCCATCTGACCCAGCTTAGCCACGCGTTCCAAAAGGATAACTTGCATTGCTCAAATCTCCTTATTTAACGGCGTATGGCAGAAGGGCGAGGAAACGGGCGCGTTTGATTGCACGAGCCAGTTCACGCTGCTTCTTGGCCGAAACGGCGGTGATGCGGGATGGAACGATCTTGCCACGCTCAGAGATATAGCGCTGAAGCAGTTTCGAGTCTTTGTAGTCGATCTTAGGTGCGTTATCGCCCGAGAAAGGGCAGACCTTACGACGGCGGAAAAATGGTTTACCAGCCATGA
>JABDQU010000026.1 GCA_013042105.1 Boseongicola sp. | reverse complement strand
CAGCAGGGGCGCATCGAGAAGATGTGCCGCAAGGGTGAAATTCGCGTGGACGGTGGCCGGGTGAAGGCGGCGACGCGGCTTGAGGCCGGGCAGACCGTGCGCATTCCGCCGCTTCCGGATACGGCGGCGCCGAAGATTGTGCGCTCGAAGGTGTCGGATGCGGATGCGGAGATGATCCAGTCCTGTGTGATCTGGCGGGATGAGCATTTGATTGCGCTGAACAAGCCACCGGGTTTGGCGACGCAAGGTGGCAGCAAGCAGACGCGGCATGTGGATGGTTTGGGTGATGCGTTGCGGTTCGGGATGGATGAAAAGCCGCGGCTTGTGCATCGGTTGGACAAGGACACCTCGGGTATTTTGCTTTTGGCGCGGACGCGGACGGCGTCGGCGGCTTTGTCTGAATCGTTCCGGTCGCATGATACGCGTAAGATTTACTGGGCTGCTGTCGCTGGGACGCCGCATCCCTTGATGGGGACGGTGCGTTACGGGTTGGTGAAAGCCGGTGGGCGCGGAGATGGGGGCGAGGGTGAAAAGATGCACTGCATTCATCCGCGCGACGTTGATGCCACTCCGGGGGCGAAACGTGCGACGACGGACTACGCGGTTTTGTCGTCACTGGCCAAGCGCGTGAGTTGGGTGGCTTTGGTGCCGATCACAGGGCGGACGCATCAGCTGCGCGCGCATATGGCGGAGCTGGGTCATCCGATTATTGGCGACGGGAAATATGGTGGCTCGGCGCAGGAAAACCTTGGCGATGGCTGGGGCGCTCAACTGGGCGGAGAGATTAGTAAAAAGCTGCATCTGCATGCCCGGACGCTGATTTTCGATCATCCGATCACGGGCAGCCGCCTGACGCTGACCGCGCCTTTGCCTGAGCATTTTGCGCGGACGTGGGAGATGCTGGACTGGCACCCGGAGGATGTTCCGGTTGATCCGTTTGACAAGGATGAGTTGTGAGCGATTGGGCCCCGAAACGGTTCTGGAAAAACGTAGAGGTCGTTCCTGCTGAGGGCGGTTTCACTGTGACGCTGGATGGGCGCAATGTGCGCACACCGGGCAAGGTCTTGCTGAGTGTTCCGACGGAGCAGATGGCCCGGCATATCGCCGACGAATGGGAGGCGCAGTCCGAGAAGGTTGATCCTCGCACGATGCCTTGGACGCGGTCGGCAAATTCGGCGATCGACAAGCTTTCGGTGCAGCGACGCGAGGTTGAGGATCATCTGATTGGCTATGCGGGCACGGATCTGGTTTGCTACCGGGCGGACGGGCCGCAGGGTCTGGTCGCGCGACAGTCGGAATCGTGGGATCCGATTCTCGATATGATGCAAAAGACCTTCGGTGTGCGGCTTTTGACGACCTCAGGCGTGATGCCCGTGACGCAATCGCCGGAATCCCTTGAAGTTTTACGTAACGTCATGTCGGCGATGAGCGATTTTGCAATCACCGGATTTCATGACATCGTCACCCTCTCCGGGTCCTATCTGATCGCCGTTTCCGTGGCGCTTGAAGCGGTGAAACCCGAACAAGCGTGGGATCTTTCGCGGATTGATGAGGAATGGCAGATTGAGCAATGGGGCCGAGACGAGGAGGCGGATGCGCAGGCAGAAACCAAGCGAGAAGCCTTCCTGCACGCGACACGTTTCTTCAATTGTGCCTGATTAATGGGCATTATTGCCACTTAAGGCTATGTTTTCAAACATTCTTGTAGGGCTTGAGTGCTGGCTTAGAAAAGCAGCACCAGCCCTTGACCTCGGATGGTGAATCCCTTCAGAGTGACTAGCACTTGATCGTGGCTCACGCGGTCTAAGTTTTTCAAAGGGCCAACAAGGTCTTATTGTCCGCTAGACAGCGGATACTCAGGAAGAGGTAAAAATGAAAAAATCTGTATTCTTTGGCGCCTTGGCGACCGCTGCAATGGCAGCCGGTGTTGCTGGTGCGTCGACTTTGGACGAAGTGAAAGCGCGCGGCACATTGAACTGTGGCGTGACGACGGGTGTTCCCGGTTTCGCTGAGCCAGACGCGAACGGCGTATGGCAGGGCTTTGACGTGGCTGTATGCCGCGCCGTTGCTGCTGCTGTTCTGTCCGATCCAAATGCTGTTGAGTTCGTTCCGACAACAGGCAAGACACGCTTTACAGCGCTTGCTTCGGGCGAGATCGACATGTTGGCACGTAACACGACATGGACATTCAGCCGTGACGTTGACCTGAAGTTCGAATTCACTGGTGTTAACTACTATGACGGTCAGGGCTTCATGGCACCTGCTGATCTGGGTGTGACATCCGCGAAAGAACTCGACGGTGCGACCGTCTGCATTCAGACCGGAACAACAACCGAGCTGAACCTGGCGGATTTCTTCCGCTCGAACGGCATCTCTTACGAGCCGGTTCCAATCGAGACAGGCGCTGAAGCTGTTCAGCAGTACAACGCCGGTGCATGCGACGTTTACACAACTGACGCATCCGCTCTGGCTGCTCAGCGTGCGAACTTCGAAGATCCAACAGCGCACGTCATTATGCCTGAGATCATCTCGAAAGAGCCTCTTGGTCCGCTTGTTCGCCACGGCGACAACGAATGGGCTGACATCGTTCGCTGGACGCTGAATGCACTTATCACAGCTGAAGAGCTGGGTGTGACATCGGCAAACCTCGACGAGCTTGCTGCTGGTTCCGACAACCCTGAAATCAACCGTCTTCTGGGCACCGAAGGTGACCTTGGCGGTATGCTGGGTCTCGACTCTGACTGGGCTGAGCGCGCCATCGGCGTTGCCGGTAACTACGGCGAAGTCTTTGAAAAGAACATCGGTGAGTCCACACCGATCGGTCTGGCCCGTGGCCTGAACGCTCAGTGGACTGAAGGTGGCCTCCTCTACTCGCCACCTTTCCGCTAAGACAAAGAAAGGGCGCGGATAACTCCGCGCCCTTTTGCTATCTGGCTATCTGGGAAGGCCAGACTTGGGACCGCGCATGCACCGATAAGAGTGCGAAAATAAGCGCCACTTCGACGGGGAACGTCACTCATGACGACACTTGCCGACCAGCCGGTCACGGCATCATCCGGTTCATTCAAGCTATCAATGTTGCTGAATGACACCCGATACAGATCACTTACATTTCAGTTTATCGCGCTTGTCGCCATCATCGCCTTTATGGCGTTTGTGGGCGGCAATCTGGTTCGCAACCTGACGGAAGCGGGACTTAATATCTCCTACGCCTTCCTCGGCGAGCCATCGGGTTATGACATTAACCAAAGACCGATTGAATACGATAGCCAGTCCAGTCATGGACGTGCGGCGCTTGTTGGTCTCCTCAATACGCTGATCGTGGCGTTTCTGGCCTGTGTCACAGCCACGATTTTTGGCGTGATTGCGGGTGTGTTGCGGCTTTCCAATAACTGGATCGTCAGCAAGCTGATGTCCTTTTACGTCGAGATTTTCCGGAACGTGCCTGTTCTGATCTGGATCCTGATTATCTTCTCGGTGATGATTAATGTCGCACCGTCTCCGCGGGATTTCCGAGGGGACGATCCGGCGGCATCCATGTGGTTGTTTGACACGGTCGCGGTGACGAACCGCGGTGTCTATTTGCCGAAACCCGTTTGGGGCGATGGTTCGATGATCGTTCTGGCGGTTTTCGCCGCCTCAATCATCGGCATTTTCGCGTTCCGCAATTATGCCAGAAAGCAGTTGTTTGATCACGGTCGCATGGTTCCGGTCTTTTGGCCGTCCATCGGATTGTTCTTCATCCCTGCAATTCTGACACAGCTGGTGCTTGGAAACCCGATCACCTTATCTTATCCGTCGCTTCAGGGTTTTAACTTCCGAGGGGGCATTACCATCCTTGGGTCGCTGATTGCGCTTTGGTTTGCCTTGGCGATCTACACGGGTGCCTTCATTGCAGAGAACGTGCGTGCGGGTATTCAGGCAATCTCGAAAGGACAGACGGAAGCGGCAGGCGCACTTGGTTTGCGTCCGAACCGGATCATGAGCCTTGTGGTTTTGCCGCAGGCGCTTCGGGTGATCATCCCGCCTTTGATTTCGCAGTATCTGAACATCACCAAGAACTCATCGCTGGCGATCGCGGTGGGGTATATGGATGTCACCGGCACGCTTGGCGGCATCACGCTTTTGCAGACGGGCCGTGCGATCGAGACGATCCTCTTGCTGATGGCTTTTTATCTTACTGTGTCGCTGTTGATCTCGTTCTTCATGAACATCTTCAACAACCGCATGAAGCTTCAGGAGCGTTGATATGAGCGATACACACGCACAAACCGTCGCCTTCGTCCGCGAAACTGAAATTCCGCCATCGCCGCCACCGGCGATGGAGGCTGGTGCCGTCAAATGGGTTCGCGAAAACCTGTTCTCGGGGTGGTTCAATACCATCATGACGTTGGTGGCGCTTTATATCATCATCCGTATCGTGATCGGAGTGTTCCCCTGGTTCTTCAACGGTGTCTGGGATGCTGGGTCGATCCGTGAGTGCCGCGATATCCTTCAGGGCACAACAGGTGCCTGTTTCGCAGTGCTGGTGGATCGTTGGGATCACTTGCTGTTTGGGTTCAACTACCCACAGGATGCCTACTGGCGCCCAACGCTGGCCTTCGTGCTTTTGATCGTCGCGGCGATGCCAGCGCTGTTTTACATGTATATCCCAAGCAAGTTCCTTATCGGCACGGCGCTTTATCCGTTTCTTGCCTATTGGTTGCTTTGGGGCGGGTCGCTCTGGGTTCCGATTGCCGTGTTGGCGGCGATCATTCTGACAGGTGTTGTCTTCCGGCTTGTCGAAGGCATGACTGTGAGCACAAGGACTGTGGTGGCCGGGATTGTCGGACTTGCAGCAGGGGTGGGTCTTGCCTACCTGCTTTATCTCGGCGCGCAGGAGTTGTGGTTTATCTCAACTTCGGTTGGTCAGGCGGGGCTCTTTGGCACCATTATGAGCCTGGTCTTTAAGCTATGTTCGGTCTTCACTTACGTGTTCTTCATTCCGATGGGCATCTTTGTTGGCTACGCGATCTATCAGAGCGCGAGCGATGGTGGGCTTGTCACGGTTGTGACCTCGCTTATCGCGATCTCGGTCATGATGCTTTACGGCGTCGGGCCTGTCTCGAGCGTATTGAACGGCATTATCCCGATTGAGCTTGAGGCAGTCGAATCCCGTCAGATGGGCGGCTTCATGCTTTGCATGATGTTGGGTGCGGTCTGTGTGTCACTGTCGATACCGCTTGGGATCGTTCTGGCGCTTGGACGGCAGTCGGACATGCCTTTGATCAAGGGCGTTTGTGTCGTCTTCATCGAGTTTGTTCGGGGCGTTCCGCTCATCACGCTTCTCTTTGTTGCGAACGTGATGCTGGCCTACTTCTTCCCACCGGGAAGCGGTCTGGACCTGTTCCTGCGTGTTGTGATCATGATCACCATGTTCTCGGCGGCTTATATTGCTGAGGTTATCCGGGGTGGTCTGGCCGCGTTGCCGAAAGGGCAATACGAGGCGGCGGACTCGCTGGGTCTGAACTATACGCAGGCGACGCGGTTGATCATTCTGCCGCAGGCTCTGAAGATCTCGATCCCCGGCATCGTGAATGTCGCGGTGGGTCTTTTCAAGGATACGACGCTGGTCTCGGTCATCTCGATGTTCGACATCGTTGGCATGATCCGGGGTCCGATCCAGCAGTCGACAGACTGGATCAGTATCTACTGGGAGCCGTATCTCTTTGCAGCGACGTGTTTCTTCATCGTCTGCTACTCAATCTCGCAATATTCGCAGTGGCTTGAACGCCAGCTGCAAACAGATCACCACTAAGGAACGCAATCATGGCTGAAGCTGCACAAATGGAAGTTTCGGATGAAGTGGCAATCACCATCCAGAACATGAACAAGTGGTATGGCACGTTTCACGTGCTGCGCGACATCGACCTGACGGTCCAGAGGGGCGAACGGATTGTTATCTGTGGTCCTTCGGGGTCCGGTAAATCGACGCTGATCCGGTGCATCAACGCGCTGGAAGAGCATCAGGCGGGATCGATCGAGGTGGACGGCACGCTGTTGTCGTCGGACCTGAAGAACATCGACAAGATCCGCTCGGAAGTGGGGATGTGTTTTCAGCACTTCAACCTGTTCCCGCATCTGACGATTTTGGAGAACTGCACCCTGGCGCCGATCTGGGTGCGCAAGACCCCGAAAAGGGAAGCCGAAGAGACGGCGATGCACTTCCTTGAGAAGGTGAAGATCCCGGATCAGGCAAACAAGTATCCAGGACAGCTTTCCGGTGGTCAGCAACAGCGTGTGGCGATTGCGCGGTCCTTGTGCATGCGTCCGCGGATCATGCTGTTTGACGAGCCGACATCGGCGCTGGACCCTGAGATGATCAAGGAAGTTCTGGATACGATGATCGAGCTTGCCGAAGAGGGCATGACGATGCTTTGCGTCACGCACGAGATGGGCTTTGCCCGTCAAGTGGCGAACCGGGTGATCTTTATGGATGCCGGGCAGATCGTCGAGCAGAACGAGCCTGAGGCCTTCTTCAACAATCCGCAGTCGGATCGCACGAAGTTGTTCCTGAGCCAGATTCTGGGACACTAAATCCGGCGCTGCGCGCGTGACGCAGCGAGTATTTGGATATTTAAGCCAAAAAGAAAGGCCGGGCGGATGTCCGGCCTTTATCTATTCAGGGAAGGAGGTCGCGGGGGACGGTGAAGTCTGTGACCTGACCGGTCGCCCAGTCGAGTTCAGACCAGTCAGGGGCGTCGAACGTGATGATTGCGGTCGCGCAGGTCGGGTAATCGTTGAAGCGCGGATGCGGGTGCGGCGCGCTGGTGATCCGTTTGGCGAAATCAGCGATACCGGGGTTGTGGCAGATGACCATCAGGCTTGGGGCGCTCTGGGTGCGCAGAACGCCGAAGATCGTCTGGGCGCTGGCAAGGTAG
>JABDQU010000018.1 GCA_013042105.1 Boseongicola sp. | reverse complement strand
AGGATATTGAGACCAAAAAGAAGGACGGGCTGCGTGATTGAACCGACGACAGAACAAGAGATAGCTGAAGCGGTGCGTGATGCGACGGCCCCGCTGTCAATCAGGGGCGGCGGCACACGCGGGATGGCGCCGTCAGAAGGCGAAGCGTTTTCGCTCGCGCGGGTGTCGGGCATTTCGCTTTATGAGCCGGGGGCTTTGACGCTTGTTGCAGGTGCCGGGACTCCCATGTCTGAGATTGACGCAGCGCTTCAGTCGGAAGGCCAGATGTTGCCGTTCGAGCCGATGGACCATCGCGTATTGCTTGGAACATCCGGTGAGCCGACGATTGGTGGGGTGGTCGGTGCAAACGTGTCGGGACCACGCAGGCTGCGCGCTGGTGGGTGTCGGGATTCGCTGATTGGTGTGCGGTTTGTTGATGGGCGTGGCGATGTTCTGAAGAACGGTGGTCGCGTAATGAAGAACGTGACGGGCTATGATCTGGTGAAGCTTTTGTCGGGGTCCTATGGCACGCTCGGCGTCTTGAGCGAGGTGAGTTTCAAGCTGTTGCCCAAGCCGGATGCGACGGGCGTTGTCACTTTGGAGGGACTGTCTCTCACCGACGGAGTGGCGGCGATGTCGGCGGCGCTGGGCTCGCCATTTGAAGTTTCGGGCGCTGCGATGACGCCCGGCGGCGGGGATACCGCGTCGATTGTCCGGTTGCGGCTTGAAGGCTTTGAGACCTCGGTCAGCTATCGTGGTGAGCAGTTGCAAAAGACGTTGGCGCGGTTTGGCGCGGCCGCGTTCGCGCCCGGCGGCGAGGATGACTGGCGGGCGGTGCGGGATGTAACGGATTTCGCGGACAAGACCTGTGTGTGGAAGATTTCGGCCAAGGCCAGCGACGTGCCTGTGATGTTGGAAAGCGGCATCTGGCAGACACTTGCGTGTGATGCGCGGCTCGACTGGGGGGGTGGCTTGGTTTGGATCGGCGCGGACGAGGCGCAACTGGCGGACAACGCGAATTACGACGGCAGCGGTTCGTCCGATCCTGTGGCTGGGGCCGAAGCGCTTCACATGGCTTTGCAGGAATACATGCGGCTTGCCGGCGGGCATGCGACGCTTGTCAAAGGTCCGGCTGCGTTGAAAGAGCGGGTGCCTGTTTTCCAGCCAGAAGCTGCGCCTTTGGAAGCCCTTGCCAAGGGGTTGCGCGCGCAGTTTGATCCTCGTGGCATCCTTAACCCCGGGGTCATGGGCTGATGGAAAGCGCGACCTTTGCGTTTATTGCTCTGCCCGCTTTCGGAGCCTTGATCGTTGGCTATTTGCTGACAGATTGGCGGCTTGCCGGGGCGGTTGCCTCTGGTGGCTTTAGCTTGCTCTTGATCTTGCCGGGAACGGCACCAAGCGTGTTCACCTTTGTTTTGCCCGCACTGCTAGGCGCGGCAGCTGGGGCGTTGATCTTGTTGCCATACTTGCGGTTTTTGCCAGACGCCACTGTTTGGGGGCGCATGACCGTGGCGATCATCGCGGCCCTTGTGGCCTCGGTTGCTAATATCTCAATTCTCGCCGGGAGCGCCTGATATGCAGACGACGTTTACTGAAGAACAGTTGAAGGTGCCCGCGATAAAGCGCTCGAATGAGATATTGCGATCTTGTGTGCATTGCGGATTTTGCACGGCGACTTGCCCGACATATCAGGTGCTTGGCGATGAATTGGACAGCCCGCGCGGGCGGATTTATCTGATCAAGGACATGCTGGAAAATGACCGGCCCGCGGATGCGAAAACCGTGAAGCACATTGATCGGTGTCTGTCGTGCCTGGCCTGTATGACGACTTGCCCTTCAGGTGTGCATTACATGCACCTTGTCGATCACGCGCGCGCTCATATTGAAAAAACCTACAAACGGCCGGTGTTTGAGCGGGTCTTGCGTTGGACGCTGGCGCAGATCCTGCCTTATCCCATGCGCTTTCGGGTTGCCTTGCTGGGCGCCAAGATGGGGCGACCGTTTGCGCGCTTCATGCCTGATCCGCGCCTGAAGGCGATGCTGGAAATGGCGCCTAAGACCATTCCGCCAGTTAGCCGCAACGACGATCCGCAAACCTTCGAGCCCAAGGGCGAAAAGAAGATGCGTGTGGCGTTGATGACCGGCTGTGCGCAGCGCGCGCTTAATACGGATATCAACGACGCGACGATCCGGCTTTTGCGCCGTTTTGGATGCGAAATCGTGGTGGCCGAAGGTATGGGGTGCTGTGGCGCACTTGTGCATCACATGGGCAAGGAAGACGAAAGCCACGATGCGGCCGCCAAGAATATCAAGGCCTGGATGACGGAGGATCGCAATGGGGGGCTTGATGCCATCGTGATCAACACTTCGGGCTGTGGCACGACCGTTAAGGATTATGGCCATATGTTCCGCAATGATCCTTTGGCCGAAGACGCCGCCCGCGTGAGCGAATTGGCGATGGATGTCTCTGAAGTTCTGATGAAGCTGGACCTGCCCGAAGGTGTCGCCGAGGAGTTGCGGGTGGCCTATCATGCCGCCTGTTCGTTGCAGCATGGTCAGCAGATCAAGACCTATCCCAAGGACTTGCTGAAGAAGGTGGGGTATGAGGTTGTCGAACCGCGTGACGGGCATCTTTGTTGTGGCTCTGCAGGCACTTACAACCTGATGCAGCCTGAGATTTCGCAGGAGCTGAAGGCGCGTAAAGTAAAGACGCTTGAAGAAAAATCGCCTGAAGTCATCGCGGCTGGCAACATTGGGTGCATGATGCAAATCGGCTCGGGAACCGACATTCCGATCGTGCACACGGTCGAGCTTCTGGACTGGGCGACAGGTGGTCCAAAGCCGCCGGCGTTCAGCCAGTCGGCCAGCAACGGACCTGAAATCCCCAACCTCAGATAACAAATCACCGTCATATTCTTGTCCAATCCGCTCTCTAGGCCTTAAGCTGAATGAGGAGGGACGGTATGCGAACTGGCTTGAAGGCTTTTATTGCGGCACTCGCTTTGGCGATGCCATCAGCCGTGGTCGCAGAGGACCATAGCGCTGCCTCTGGATTAACCTCGCTCATGACCTCTTATGAGGCGCGCGGCTGGGAAGGCGTTGGGCGTCTCAACATCGGATTTGGCGGTATGTGCACGGGCGCGTTGATCGCTCCACGTCTGGTTCTGACCGCGGCTCACTGCTTGATTGACCAACGCACAGGCCGCGATGTGGATGCGCGTGATGTGACGTTCCTGGCAGGCTGGCGCAATGGTCGCGCTTCGGCGTCGCGCAAAGTGCGGCGTGCCGTTGTTCATCCGGAATACGAATATGCAGGCCCCGAAGGGCCTTTGAGTGTTGCCAATGATCTGGCGCTTCTCGAACTGGACAGCGAAATTCGTCTCGCCCATATCCAGCCATTCAAGACCGCCAGCCGACCGCGCAAAGGCGCGTCTGTTGGCGTTGTATCTTATGCGCATGACCGGCAGGACAGCCTGTCACTTCAGGAAGTGTGCCATGTTCTGGCGCGCCGTAGCGGAGCTTTGGTTCTGTCTTGTGACGTCGATTTCGGCTCAAGCGGTGCTCCGATTTTTGCCGATGTTGATGGCGAGCCACAAATCGTTTCAGTCGTGTCCGCCAAGGCGATGGTGCAGGGGCGGAAAGTCTCTCTTGGGACCAATTTGACCAAACCGCTCGACGAGTTGATGGCGATGCTGTCCGCAGGCGATGCGGTGTTGAACTCCGGCGCGACAGAACCGCGTCGCCTCTCGGTTGGTGGAAACAACGGTTTGGCCCTGTCTGGCGGCGAGGGCGGCGCGAAGTTCGTAAAGCCGTGACGGCTTGACCGGACTGCGCGCGGCGGCCACCTTGACCGTATGCGTTTGCGCCATCTTGCACCAACTCTTCTGGCCTTCGCGGTGGCGACACCGTCTGCGGCCGACACCTCGGCCGTTGGGCGGCTTGAAAATACGTCGACAGATCAGACCTGCACCGGCGCGCTGATTGCGCCGCGCTATGTGCTGACGGCGGCGCATTGCATCGGGGCATTGCGCGACGCTGAAAACGCCTCGGATGCGCGGGTTGTTTTTCGGCCCGGAGGCGCTTTGGGTGACCTGACCTACACCGTTGTCGACAGTGCTATGCACCCGCTCTTTAACCAGCCTTTCGCGCAGAACATGCAGAAGCTGCGCTTCGATATGGCGATTTTCACGCTGGCTCAGGAGGTGCCAGAGACAGTTGGCGTTCCCATGACTGTAGGCGCAGAAGCCCGCATCGGCGAGACGCTTTTTCTGGTAAGCTGGAGGGGCGGAAATCCTGCGCCTCCGCGCCAACGTGGATGCTTGGTGATTGATGGCGTGCCGGGTTTGGTGTCGGTTGCCTGCGCAGTTGGTGGGGGTGAAAGTGGCGCACCGCTGTTTCGAAAAACTCAATCAGGGCCAGAGTTTGTGGCGGTTCTTTCAAGTAGCTCAAGCCGTGGTCAGCAACCGATTGGGCTTGCCTCGAACGTCGCGATCCGACTGCCGCCGCTCGAACGCGCCGTGAAAGCGGGCGAAGGGTCTTGAAGCGGCGATTTTACGTGCCTACCTAATCGATATCAGAGGCCAAAAGGCTCTGATTTCAACACATGCCTTGCCCAGCATCGGGGAGGCTTACACATTGGTATCGCTCAAAGGAGGATCCCTCATGCGAACTTTTGATCTTGCACCACTATACCGTGCAACAGTCGGCTTTGACCAAATTGCCGACCTTATGGACCGCGCGCTGACCGACACGTCAAATGCCACGTCCTATCCACCCTATAACATCGAGAAGATCGGCGAAGACGGCTGGCGTATTTCAATTGCCGTGGCCGGTTTCAGCGACGCTGATCTCAATGTCGAGATGCGCGAGAACGCCCTGATCGTCACCGCCAACAAGGCAAAAGACGAAGAAGAGCGCACCTATCTTCATCGCGGTATCGCCACACGCGCGTTTGAGCGTCGTTTCGCACTGGCCGACCACGTCCGCGTGACGGGCGCAAGCCACGTCGACGGCATGTTGCACATCGAGCTTGTCCGCGAAGTGCCCGAGGCTCTGAAGCCGCGTCGCATTGAAATCGCGAACGGCGAAACGCTCGATACCAAAGCTGTCGAAGCGAAAGAGCTTAACTAAACGGTCAGCAACGGGCTGACAAAACAGAAACCCCCGGTGCCGCGCACCGGGGGTTTTTTTGTCTGGGACAGGGGCGAGCGGCGGTTTACTCGCCGTAAGGCACCCAAATGGTTTTGACCTCGGTCGCGGCGGCCAAAAACGCTGCAGCATCTGACGTGGACCAGTCGTGGCCTTTGCCGTTATTCACCCACGTCCGCTTCAGGTTGATCGCTGCTTCCCGTTCGATCACCGCCGACAAATCACGTCCCGAAAAGGACCAGACGGCATCGATATCCATGTGACCACCCACCTGCGGTGCAAGCTCGGTGTGGCTGCCGGTCAGGATGTTGACCACACCGCCGGGGACGTCTGATGTGTCCAGCACCTGATAGAAATCGGTGGCCGCAAGCGGGTAGGGCTCGCTTGCCAAAACGGTGATCCGATTGCCCATCGCCATCGCTGGCGCAATGATCGACACAAGGCCCAAAAGCGGGGCGTCGTCCGACGCGAAAGCCGCGATTTTGCCCACAGGCTCGTTCATTGCCAGAGCAATCCCGCGCATTGGCACGCCCTTGGCGGCCCCATCGTATTTGTCGGCCCATGCGGCCCATGTGAACAGGCGATCAATGCTGGCCTCAACCTCTGACGCGCCGCTTCGTTTGCCGGTCATGTCATTGATACGACGTGCAAATTCGTCTGAGCGCGCTGAGAGGTTTTCACCCAGGTAATAGAGGATCTGTGCGCGCAAATGACCGGTTGTTTTGCTCCAGTTCTTCGCTGCGTTCATGGCGTCAACGGCGTTGCGCAGATCTTTACGGTTGGCCAGTCCGGCGTGTCCCAAAAGCTTGCCTTTCGGGGACCAAACAGCCTGGGAATAGCCACCATCAGGGCGCGCTTGCTTGCCGCCGACGTAGAGTTTCGCAGTGCGATCAAGCCCGTCCACATCTGCTTTCGCTGGCGCACTTTCAGGCGTGATTTGGACCTGTTTGGGTGCCGTGCCCTTCGCTTTCGTGTAAGCAGAAAGCCCTTCCCAACCACCTTCACGTCCGAAACCGCTCTCACGCATGCCGCCAAAACCAGCGGCGGCGTCGAACAGATTGGTCGCGTTGACCCAAACGACCCCCGCGACCAGCTTCGGCGCGATGTCGAGCGCAAGATTGACGTTCTCGGTCCATACCGTCGCCGCCAATCCATACCGCGTGTTGTTCGCCAATTCGACCGCTTCATCGGGTGTTCGAAACGTCGTTCCAACCAAGACTGGTCCGAAGACTTCTTCTTGCATCAACTTGTCGGCCGTCGACAATCCGGTGATCAGCGTCGGCGGATAAAAGCAGCCCGTTTCCGGCATCTCGCAGGCGGCGTGATAAATGTCGCCCGCGCTTTGCGAGACCAGACCCGTGATTGTCTCTAAC
>JABDQU010000017.1 GCA_013042105.1 Boseongicola sp. | reverse complement strand
CGTTTGCGATGCTGGATATATATTTTAAAATCAATAATTGTGGTGGAGCTATCCCGCCCCGGTTAATTGACGACTTTCATATTCCTGAAAGCCAGATCGTTGCGAAGATCGGGACGGCTCGGATGATTTCGCCGACGCAACGGAGCGTTGATATCCCTATCGAAAATGGCTTTGTGGGCATGGTCGATCGTGAGCATTACGACGAGTTCCTGCGCGTTCGGGCCAATGAGGCTGGGGCGGATCGGTTTACGGGGACCTTCCTTCGAATTGAACGGGACGAGAATGGGCCGGCGATTGTCTATCGTGACAAGGTGAGCCGTGAGGAAAAGCGGCTTGAGACCAAGCTGATCATTGGAGCTGACGGTGCGCGGTCAGATGTGGCACGCGCCGAGGTTCCGGGCGGGGACACGATCCCTTATGTGATTGCGTATCATGAGATAATTAAGGCCCCTGAGCCAACCGCACATTACGATCCTCTGCGGTGTGATGTGATATATGACGGAGCGATTTCGCCCGATTTCTATGGTTGGGTTTTCCCGCATGGGAGCAGCGCGAGTGTTGGGATGGGCACCGGGATTGATGGTGTTGACCTGAAGAAAGCGACGGCGGATTTGCGTGTTGCGAGTGGGCTGGAGCATTGCGAGACCATCCGCAAAGAGGGTGCGCCTATTCCGTTGAAACCGCTCGATAAATGGGACAATGGCAAGGATGTTGTTCTGGCCGGGGATGCGGCTGGGGTTGTTGCTCCGTCTTCTGGCGAAGGCATTTACTATGCGATGGCGGGCGGCCGTGTTGCGGCGACGGCGGCGCAGGCTTGTTTGGAGTCGGGGCGTGTGAAGGATTTGGCGATTGCGCGTAAGTTGTTCATGAAAGAGCATAAAAACGTGTTCCGCGCGCTTCGGGCGATGCAAGATGCGTATTATATTTCGGATGAACGGCGCGAGCGGTTTGTGTCGCTGTGTCACGATGTGGATGTGCAACGGCTGACGTTTGAGGCCTATATGAACAAGAAACTGGTGAGCAAACGTCCCTTGGCGCACATCAAGATTGGCATTAAGAACGTGGCTCATCTGATGAGATTGGTGCCCGAGACTTACGCATGACAGTGATGATACCGGCCTGGGTGGACGGCGTTCTGACCCCGGTTGAAAAGCTGGAAGTTCACCGTAAAGGTTTGAAGCACAAGGCAATTAGTGTCTTTGTGATGGATGGCACAAAGGTGTTGATCCAACAGCGGGCGTTGGGGAAGTATCACACGCCGGGGCTTTGGGCGAACACCTGTTGCACGCATCCCGATTGGGGCGAAGAACCCGGTGATTGTGCCGTGCGCCGCCTTAAGGAAGAATTAGGAATTGAAGGGCTGACACCTGTTCACAGAGATCAGCTTGAGTACCGCGCGGATGTCGGTGACGATCTGATCGAGCACGAGGTCGTGGACGTTTTTCTTGCCGAGGCTTCGGCTGATTTGGCGACGCCGCTAAACCCGGAAGAAGTTCAGGCTGTCGAGTGGATCGAGCTTTCCGAGCTCTGCGAGGCTGTTCGCAAGATGCCCGAGAAATTCACGCCTTGGCTACGGATTTATCTGGCCGAGTATATGGACCGGATTTTCGCAGATTTGGCCGACGCCTGAACCCGCGATTTTTCCAATCTATCGCTAATTGGTTAACTGTTTGCAGTAGCTACGCGCGCTGCTGCCCAAAAGGCGCGATGACCGCACCCAGAGTTGAGACAACTGTCGCGACAATATCGTTGGCCGTGAGCTGAGCGTCCGCATACATGTCGGCGGGGCTTGCGTGATCAATGAAGCGGTCGGGCAGCGTCATGGTGCGCACTTTCAGGCCTCGATCCAGCGCGCCTCGGTTGGCGAGGTGGTGCAGAACGTGAGCACCGAAACCTCCGGTGGCGCCCTGTTCAACCGTGATCAAGGCTTCATGGTGGCGTGCAAGATGGCCGATCATTTCCGTGTCGAGAGGTTTTGAGAAGCGTGCATCGGCGACGGTTACAGTGATGCCCTGCTCTTTCAGCATTTCGGCGGCGAGTTTGCATTCCGCTAGGTGTGCGCCGAACGACAGGATTGCGACGGTTTCGCCTTCTTGGACGATGCGGCCCTTTCCAATCTCAAGAGGCTCTCCGCGGTCGGGGAGTTCTACGCCGACACCTTCACCGCGAGGATAGCGGAAGGCAATGGGTCCATCGTTGTGGTCAGCGGCTGTCGCGACCATATGAACGAGTTCGGCCTCATCTGCGGCGGCCATGACGGTGAAGTTGGGCAGGTTTGACAGGTAGGCGACGTCGAAAGCGCCAGCGTGGGTGGCTCCGTCGGCGCCAACAAGTCCGGCGCGGTCGATGGCGAAGCGCACGGGCAGGTTTTGCAGGGCGACATCGTGGACGATCTGGTCGTAGCCGCGTTGCAGGAAGGTGGAATAGATGGCGCAGAAAGGTTTGAGGCCACCGGCAGCCATACCCGCTGCGAATGTGACGCCGTGTTGCTCGGCAATACCGACGTCGAAGACGCGGGCCGGGAAGCGGTCGGCCATGATGTTGAGGCCAGTGCCGGAGGGCATGGCGGCGGTGACGGCGACGACTTTGGGGTCGCGCGCCGCTTCGTCAGTCAGGGATTTGCCGAAGACGGACGTATAGCTTGGGGCGTTAGATTTGCCCTTTTGCTGTTCGCCGCTGATGACGTTGAATTTGGACACGCCGTGGTATTTGTCGGCTGAGTTTTCGGCGTGCTCGTAGCCTTTGCCTTTGACGGTGCAGACGTGGATCA
>JABDQU010000013.1 GCA_013042105.1 Boseongicola sp. | reverse complement strand
GTCCGGGGCAGAGCCCCGGTCGGTCGTGGCACGAAGTGGCGCGAAAAAAGAAAGGACCGCGCATGAACTTCGGTTTGAATGAAGAGCAAACCATGATCGTCGATACGGTGCGCGATTTTGTCGAGCGCGAGATCTATCCGCACGAAGACGCGGTGGAACGATCCGGGGAAGTCCCCGAAGACCTGGCACAAGAGATCAAGCAAAAAACCCTCGATCTGGGCTTTTATGCCTGCAACTTCCCGGAAGACGTCGGCGGCGGCGGTCTGAACCACCTCGATTTTGCGCTTGTAGAACGCGAATTGGGGCGCGGCTCGATGGCGCTGACGCATTTCTTCGGGCGCCCGCAAAACATCCTGATGGCCTGTGAAGGCGACCAGCGAGATCGCTATCTTCTTCCGGCCGTTCGGGGGGAACGCATGGACGCGCTTGCCATGACCGAACCCGGCGCAGGCTCGGACGTGCGCGGCATGACCTGCAGCGCGCGACGTGATGGGGGCGACTGGGTGCTGAGCGGTACGAAACACTTCATTTCCGGTGCAGACCACGCGGATTTCGTAATTGTTTTCGTCGCCACCGGCGAGGATCAAACACCGCACGGACCCAAGAAGCGGATCACGACATTTCTGGTGGATCGCGGGACACCTGGGTTCACGATCCGCGACGGATACGTCTCGGTCAGTCATCGTGGCTACAAAAATATGATCCTCGAATTTGACAATTGCCGGCTGCCGGATGGGCAGGTTCTCGGCGAGGTCGATGGCGGCTTCGCGGTGATGAATGAGTGGCTCTATGCCACGCGGATTACAGTGGCAGCCATGGCCGTCGGGCGTGCGCGGCGCGCTTTTGACCTGGGTCTGGCTTACGCTGCTGAGCGTGAGCAATTTGGGCAGCCCATTGGGAAGTTTCAGGGCGTTAGCTTTCAACTGGCTGATATGGTGACAGAAATTGATGCCGCGGACTGGCTGACGCTGGCATCCGCCTGGCGGCTGGATCAGGGTTTACCGGCCAATCGCGAAATCGCGAGTGCCAAGCTTTACGCCACCGAAATGCTGGCGCGTGTAACGGATGCAACGCTGCAGATATATGGCGGCATGGGCTTGATGGATGATCTGCCGATTGCGCGCTTCTGGCGCGACGCACGGGTGGAACGCATCTGGGATGGCACCTCGGAAATTCAGCGTCACATCATCGGTCGCGAGCTGCTGCGGCCGTTGGGCGGGTGAGCGACATGCGCCTCCGGCGGGGATATTTTTGCCAAAAAGAAAGCGGCAGCGGGCATGCGTGATCTGTCCCGCTTATTGCGACCCAAAAGCCTTGCCGTGTTTGGTGGTGGCTGGGCCGAAAATGTCGTTCGTCAGTGTCAAACTTCGGGTTTTGGGGGCGAGATCTGGCCTGTGCATCCGACGCGCGACACGCTTGCTGGCGTGCCGTGTTTTCGGTCTGTTGAGGCTCTGCCCGGTGTCCCGGATGCGGCCTTTCTTGGCGTCAACCGCACCGCGACTTTGGAGGTGGTTGAGGCACTGCGCGATGTCGGCGCGGGCGGGGCGATTTGTTTTGCCTCCGGCTTTGCCGAGACCGGACATCACGATATACAGAGCGAATTCGTCGTCCGTGCTGGCGAAATGCCGGTTTTGGGGCCGAACTGTTATGGTCTTCTCAACTGTCTTGATGGCGTGATGATCTGGCCGGACCAGCAAGGCTGCCGTCCGGTGGATCGGGGCGTTGCGATCCTGACGCAATCGTCCAATATCGGGATGACCCTGAGCATGCAGCGGCGCGGGTTGCCGATTGCTTATCTTGCCTGCCTTGGAAATGCCGCGCAGACCGGTCTTGCGGACTTGGCGGCTGCTATGTTGGCGGACACGCGCGTGACGGCATTGGGTGTCTATATGGAAGGCGTCGGTGACGCGCGCGCGTTTGCCGAGGTGGTTGCCGCAGCGCGATTGGCGGGCAAAGGCGTCGTGGTTTTGAAGGCCGGGCGGTCTGAGATGGGTCGTTCCGTTGCAATGACGCATACGGCTTCGCTTGCAGGCGGTGGGGAGGTTTCGTCGGCGTATTTGTCTCAGATTGGGGCAGGTGAAGTGGCTTCATTGCCTCAAATGGCGGAGGCATTGAAGGTCTTGCATGTGAACGGTCCACTCCGCGCAAAAAGCTTTCTGTCAGTGTCCTGTTCTGGCGGGGAAGCGGGACTTGTGGCGGATGCGGCGGCGGCAAAGATGATTGCGTTCCCGCCTGTTCCAAAAAGCACTCGCGGGCGTCTTTCTGCGTTACTGGGGCCGCTTGTGTCGATCACAAATCCTTTGGATTATCATACGTTTATCTGGGGAGATCGCCCTTTGATGAATGATGTGTTCTGCACTGCTGCAAGCGGTTTTGATGCCACTTTTTTCATTATAGATCAGCCAGATTCCGACCGCTGTGACGTTGCCAGTTTTGAACCGGCGTTTGATGCGATAATGGCGGCGCGCGCGCACTCGGCGCGACCTGTTTTTGCGGTTTCGACCCTGCACGAGACGACCGACGAAGCGCTTTCGGATCGTCTGATGCGGGGGGGAGTGACACCGCTTTTGGGGATTGATGATGCCTTGGCGGCGGTGACGGCCGCCTGCGCGCCCAAGGCGTTGTCCGGGTGGCGTCCCTGGTCTGTTATCGAGGCGGAACATGCTGAGTATTTGGATGAAGTCGCTGCGAAGGCTCTTTTGAAGGCGGCTGGAATTGCCGTGCCGAAAGGCGTTCAGGCGTCGGATTTGACTGGGCTGGACCTCTGCGATGTCTCGCCACCATTTGCGCTGAAAGGCCTTGGGTTTGCGCATAAATCGGAAGCGGGAGCCGTTCGGTTGAATATTTCGTCGATAGAGGGTGAGCTGCCGATGGTGGGGGCTTCGGGGTATCTGCTTGAAGAAATGGTGCTGGATGGGGTCGCTGAAATCCTGATTGGAACCGCGCGGGACCCTGTATACGGGGCAACTCTGACGCTTGGATCTGGTGGTATTCATGCCGAGCTTTTGCAGGACACCGTGACGTTGGTGTCCCCTGTCACAGCCGCTGAGGTTGAGACGGCTTTGCGCCGACTGAAGCTTTGGCCGCTGCTTGACGGGTATCGTGGCGGGAAACATGGGGATGTCGCCGCGACTGTTGATGTCGCCCTTGCCGTTCAGGCGATGATGGCAGCGGATGCGCGGCTTATCGACATTGAGATCAACCCGCTTATTGTGCGCGAGACAGGCGCTGTTGCTGTGGATGCGCTGATCCGAAAGGACCCAACATGACCGAACCCGCAATCCGCACGCGTCGCGACGGTGCTATTCTTGAAGTGACGCTGGATCGCCCCAAGGCGAATGCAATTGATCTTCAGACCAGCCGCGTCATGGGCGAGGTGTTTAGAGACTTTCGTGATGATCCGGACTTGCGTGTGGCCATTCTGAGGGCTGCCGGTGACAGGTTCTTCTGCGCTGGATGGGATTTGAAGGCGGCGGCTGATGGCGATGCCGTGGATGGCGATTACGGCGTGGGGGGCTTTGGTGGCTTGCAGGAGTTGCCTGATATGAACAAGCCGGTGATCTGCGCGGTAAACGGGATATGTTGCGGCGGTGGGTTTGAGCTGGCGCTGTCATGCGATTTGATCGTGGCGGCGGACACGGCAACGTTTGCCTTGCCAGAAATCCGTTCGGGCACGGTGGCGGATGCGGCGTCGATCAAGCTTCCAAAGCGCATTCCTTATCACGTTGCCATGGACCTTTTGCTGACCGGCCGCTGGATGGACGCGCGCGAGGCTGCGGGACTTGGATTGTTGCGCGAAGTTGTGCCTGCGGAAGCTCTGGACGCGGCCATCTGGGACCTTGCCCGGTTGCTGGCCTCTGGACCGCCGCTTGTTTATGCCGCGATCAAAGAGGTCGTGCGGGAAGCGGAAGACGCCAAGTTTCAGGAGACGCTGGATCGGATCACATCGCGTCAGTTGCCCACCGTGGATCGGCTTTATGCGTCCGAGGATCAGATGGAAGGGGCCCGGGCTTTCGCCGAAAAGCGGGATCCGGTTTGGAAGGGCCGATAGTGGTTTTTGTAAGCCGCGTGCCTGCCTTGCTAGCGCGGCGCTGTCTTTGGTGGGGTTCTCTCAGGTATTTAAGAAAGGGTGAATGTGCAGGTTATGCGCAGGATTGACGCCATTATTTTCGACAAAGACGGGACATTGTTTGACTTTGCAAAGAGTTGGGGCGGCTGGGCTGCAGCGGTTCTGGACCATGTTGAGCGGATCGCGCCGCAATCGGCTGAGCGGGTGGCGCAAGCAATGGGATTTGATCGTGAGCAAGTGGTTTTTGACCCCTCAAGCGTGGTCATCGCTGGCACGGCGTCAGATGTTGCGGCGGCCGCTGGCCCATTTTTGCCGTCTGGATTTGACCTTGTTTCCCTGATGGATCGCTATGCAGAAGATATGGTGCCGGTCCCGGTTCCGGGGCTGCATTCGGCTTTGAGTGATCTTGGCCGTTCGCGGTGTCTTGGTGTGGTGACCAATGATTCCGAAGTGCCGGCGCGGGCGCATCTGATGGCGCACGAGATCGCGCATCATTTTGATTTCATTGCCGGATACGACAGCGGATTTGGTGCGAAGCCCGCGCCGGGGCAGCTGTTGGGTTTTTGTTCACAGACCGGGGCGCAAGCCGGTTTGACGGCGATGGTTGGGGACAGTCGGCATGATCTTGAGGCGGGGCGTGCTGCGGGAATGATGACGATTGGTGTGTTGACGGGATTGGCAGAAGCTGAGGACCTGGCTGATCTTGCGGATGTCGTCCTGCCCGACATAAGCCATATCGCCGATTGGCTTGGGAAGGCTTAAGCCGCATTTGTCGAAAACGACAGAATGTGTCGCTGTTGCGTCGGCGGGCTGCGCCTAATTTTCCAAATATGACCCCAACGATGGGAGAGTATCATGGCCGACGGCAACGAACGCAGACGTAGATCGGGGGGACGCGCAGGCAACGCGCGGCGTTCGTCAAGCGATGTGATTTCACAGGCTCCCTGGACGCTGCCAGTGAACACCGACCGGCCAACCGAACCCTTGGATGCCGAGGGCGTGGAGGCGATCCACAACGGTGCGATGCGCATCCTCGAAGAGATCGGAATCGACTTCCTGAATGAAGAAGCCCTGGCGCTTTTCAAGGAAATCGGCGTTAAGGTTAACGGCTCCAATGTGCGGATGGATCGCGAGTGGGTGATGGAGATGGTGGCCAGAGCGCCGTCTGAATTCACGATCACGCCGCGAAACCTCGACCGTCAGCTCACCATAGGTGGACGCAACATTGTCTTCGGGAACGTGTCTTCTCCGCCCAACTACTTTGACCTTGAGACCGGCAAAGTGCCGGGCACGCGCAAGCAATGCCAGGATTTGCTGAAACTGACGCAATATTTCAACTGTATCCACTTTGCGGGTGGATATCCCGTTGAGCCGGTCGACGTGCATGCCCGCGATCGACATCTGGACGTGGTCTATGACAAGTTGACGCTGACGGACAAGGTGATGCACGCTTATGCGCTTGGGCGCGAGCGTGTCGAAGACGTGGTCGAAATGGTTAAGATTGCGGGCGGTTTGTCGGAAGAAGAGTTTTGCTCGCGACCGCATATGTATACCAACATTAACTCAACCTCGCCTTTGAAACACGACCACCCCATGATCGATGGCTGCCTTCGACTGGTGCGCCGCGGGCAGGCCGTGATCGTGACACCTTTCACGCTTGCCGGCGCCATGGCACCCGTCACGATGTCGGGCGCTGTTGCGCAATCGATTGCTGAAGCGCTCGCTGCTATAGCATTGTTTCAATGGGTAAAACCGGGGTGCCCATGTGTTCTTGGCACGTTTACCTCGAACGTGGATATGAAGTCCGGCGCGCCCGCCTTCGGGACGCCCGAGTATATGCGTGCCACGCAAATGACTGGGCAGATGGCGCGGTTTTATGGGTTGCCACTACGCTCATCCGGGTCCTGTGCGGCGAATGTTCCCGACGGTCAGGCAATGTGGGAAACCACCGCATCGCTCTGGGCTGCTGTGCAGTCAGGCACCAATACCGTTTACCATGCGGCCGGATGGCTGGAAGGCGGGCTGATCGCCAGCCCCGAAAAATTCGTCATGGATTGCGAAGTTCTGAGTCAGATCACGCGCTATTTCGATCCCAGGATTACGGCGACAACCCCGGACGATATCGCCGTGGATGCGATCGGCGAAGTCGGCGGCGAGGGACATTTTTTCGGCATTCAGCACACGCAAGATCGCTATGAAACCGCGTTTTACCAACCTTTCCTGAGTGACTGGCGCAATTATGAGGGTTGGGAAATTGCGGGTGGCGTGTGGACCGCCGAGCGGGCCCACCACCTGTTCAAAGAGATCGTCAACAGCTTTGAAGCGCCGCCAATTGACATCGCAGTACGCGATCAACTGGCGGACTTTGTGGCGCGTCGAAAAGCAGAAGGCGGCGCGCCCACCGACTTTTAGGATGCCGTCCAGCGACAGGACGTTTCGACTGCATGCAAAAATGACATCGCAGATGACCGGGCTGACATTAACCAAAATCGGGTGTCGTCAACGCGGACAATCATTGCACCCAGATGTTCCATCACGGTGCGCGCAGCGGACCCGGTCGGGAAGGTATCGGGGTCCAGATCAAGTGGGCAAATACGCTCAAGAGCGCTTGTCGCGCCGTCGCCCGATAGTTCAAGAATGACCCAGGCGTCCGTTTGGACCGTGGTATAGCCCACCTCTGCCAGATCGTCTTGAACGGACACCTCGGTACGGTTTGTATCGGGGTGAAATGCCAATAAGAACTGATCGGCGGTCAATGGGATCGCGCGCATGCCGTTCGCTTG
>JABDQU010000007.1 GCA_013042105.1 Boseongicola sp. | reverse complement strand
TGCAGCGCTTGGGCGCTGACAATCGGAATGGCAAAAGAGAGTAATGGCGCGCTGGGGAGGATTCGAACCCCCGACCCCTTGATTCGTAGTCAAGTACTCTATCCAACTGAGCTACCAGCGCACGGGATTGCCGTCTAAAGCCGGACGCGCGGCTTTGCAAGAGACAATCTTACTCCACAGCCTGATCTTCTGTGACAATCGCTTTTGGCAGCTCAATCAGGAACACAGTGCCGTCTTCACCCGTTTCCTGAAGCTTCAAAGCGCCGCCGTGACCGCGGATCAACTCCGCAGCGATTGCCAGCCCAAGGCCCGCCCCGCCTTTGCGCGCTCCGCCTTGAAACGGCTTGAACAAATGCTCGCGCGCTTTCAGAGGCAGCCCCGGACCATCGTCGCGCACCTCAATCGTCCAGAAGCGATCGCATTCGCCACCGACCACTCTGATCAGCCCACCACGTTTCGCAGTTTCCATCGCCTGCCGCGCATTGCGGATCAAATTCGACAAGACGCGATAAAGCTGCTCGGGATCTGCTCTTACGATCAAACCTGTCGGAATGTCTTCCTCGAACCGGATATCCTCAGACGCAGCAAGGCGTTCGCCTTCGACCGCGTCATTTACTACATCGGCAAGCGTGATGCGGTCCAACGCAGGTGGAGGCTCCTCTGCTTTGCCGAACGCCAGAGTGCTTTCACACAGATTAACAGCACGTCCGATGGACCCCATCAGCTTGGGCACCATGCGGGTAACAACCGGGTCTTCACTGGATTCGATCCGGTCCGCAAAAAGTTGCGCCGTGGTGAGAATATTGCGCAGATCGTGACTGACCTTCGACACAGCACTGCCCAGAGAGGCAAGGCGCTCTCTTTGCCGCAAAACGCTGGTCAATTCGGTTTGCATGGACTTCAAGGCATGCTCGGCATCACTGAGTTCGCGCACGGTCGCAGTCGGCTCGATAATCCGGCGGGCATCTTCCGGGGCCGCCGCATAGCTTTTCATCGCCGTGACGACCCCCTCGATGGGCTTCACCAGCAATTGCCGCACCGCAAAGAACAAAAGCGTGGCGGTAAAAATGGAAATGACCGCAGACAAAATCAAAATCCGCAAACCATAGTCCAGCATTTCGGCCCTGAGGGGCTGCGTTGGCATGGTGATCTCAATCAACTGCCCCGCATCGCGTGTCGGGTTTCCAATCACGCGCACAACCTCGTCCTCAGGCGTCCAAAGCCGGCTCATCGCATCGACGATCAGTGTCCCCGCAGGCGCATCTCGCAAGTCATATGTTGCCGCAATCGGTGAAGGCATTTCGGACGCCAGCATCAACTGACGCACTTCATCCCGCCTCAGAACCACATTGAAAACACCTGCATTCTCAAGCAGTTCATCCTCAAGTTCGGCGTCGATCATATCGTTGGCAAGCAGCGCGAGCGACGCAATTTGCGCCCGCTCAAGCCTGTCCATCATGTAGTCTTCGCGAAACCGCGCAATGGACGGCACGAAGATGAAAATCTCCGCCAGCATCACGAAAAGGATCGTGAGTGCCAGAAACCGTCCGGATAGCGTGTTCAGGAACATGCGGCCTCGAAATTAGGGGGTGTCAGGGCAGATACTTCTGCACAAATCCCACAACCCGTTTGACTGTAGGGTTATCAAAGAGTTTCGGCGAGAAATAGGCCCCCGCTGCACGCTTGTTGATTTCCCCGTAGGTCGGATAGGGCGCAACCATGCCCGCGACGGCGCTCATCTTCAGCCCGTTGGCAATCGCCAAGGCCCAGACACCGATCAACTCACCCGCATGAATGCCAACGATTGTAGCCCCAACAGGTTTGCCTTTGACGACCATAACCTTGATGAAGCCGGTCTTTTTACCTTCGGCAATCGCGCGGTCATTTTCGTCGTAGTCAAAGCGCGCGACGGTCACCGCCCGAGTGCCATGCGTTTTTTTGGCTTCAGCTTCGGTCAACCCGACCTGTGCCAGTTCCGGATCAGTGAACGTCACCCATGGGATATGATCCGTGCGTTGCTTGGACGGCAAACCAAAGAGCATCGAGCGGATCACCACACCGGCGTGATAGCCAGCAACATGGGTGAATTGCAGACCACCTGCCGCATCGCCGACAGCATAAACCCTCTTGTTGGTCACCGACCGCAAATCAGCCCCGACTTTCACCGCCCGATCATGCGCGACATTCGCCCTATCAAGGTCAAGCTTGTCGATATTCACGTTGCGGCCAACGGCCATCAACAAGTGCGAGCCCGAGAACGTGCCTTTCGGCGTTTTCACCGAAATGACGCCGTCAGCTTCAGAAATCTCCTCCGCTTGCGCCTCTTCGATGATCTCAACACCCTCGGCGCGCAGACTGTTCAGCACCACGGCCGCAGCTTCTGGATCATCCTTACCCATCGCCTTCGCGCCTTCGATCACAGTGACCTTCGAACCTAGCCGGATATGCGCCTGCGCCATTTCCATCCCAATCGGGCCACCGCCGATGATAATCAGATGATCCGGGCGTTCGCGCAGATCGAAAATGTTCTCGTTGGTGTAATATGTGACATCCTGAACCCCCGGAATAGGCGGCACAAACGGCCCGGAACCGGTCGCAATGATGATCCGGCGCGCCTTGATGATCGTTTCACCGGCTTGCACTTCGGTCGGGCTGATAAACCGTCCGAACTCGCGGATGACACGAATACCGAAGCCTTCAAATCGCTCTTGACTGTCGACCGGCTCAATCGTCTCGATCACACGTCGCACATGGTCCTTCGCAGCACTGTAGTCTACCTCCGGCATCACCGGCGACACACCGTATTTCTCCCCCGAGCGCATCGCCTGTGCTTGCTTACCAGCCGCCAACAGAGCCTTTGAAGGCACACACCCATAATTCAGGCAGTCGCCCCCCATTTTGTGGCCTTCAAGTAGAACCACATTGGCGCCCATCTGCGAGGCACCGGCCGCGATGCTCAATCCACCCGAGCCCGCGCCGATAATCAGCACGTCAGCTTTGATACGTTCCATGGCTCAGATGCCTTTCTTGCCGCGCACGGCCTTCAGAATGATTGGAAGAGTGGCCAGCGCACAAAGGCCGAGGATTGGTAGCAGGATATGTGGCTCGAAGATAATACCGAGGTTCGGCGTCTCGCCGCGGGCGAAAACCTCGCCCAGACCAGCCCCTACCGAAGTATAGACGACCGCACCGGGGATAATCCCGAGGAATGTCGTGGTAACAAAGCGGAACACCGGCACGCCAACCAGCGCAGGCACAAGGTTTGCGACGAAGAACGGAACAGCGGGCACAAGGCGGATCAGGAACAACGCCTCCCACTGATTGTCATCAATCGCCGTTTTGATTTTTTTCACGGCCCCTTCCGAGGAGTCCATCTTGGCGCTGAGCTTTTCGCCAAGTCCCCACTGGGCAGCCAGAAAAATGATCGTGGCCCCGATTGTTGCGCCCGTAATGTTGAACAAAGCGCCGGGGAAGGTGGCGAACAGGAACCCACCCGTGAGTGTCGCGATGGTTGCCCCCGGCAGAGAGAAAGCAACAATCACAACATACGCCAGAACGAATGCCACAACTGTGAGCAGATAGTTCGCATCCCTGAACGCGATAAGCGCCTCGCGGTTCTGCGCGAGCGCGTCAAAGCTCAGGTAATCACGCAAAGTAAACGCCCCGATAGCAGCAACCAAAAGGATGCCGATGAGGGGCAATCTGCGCGCAAAATCGCTTTTTTCTCGGGGAGGAGCGGTCATATCGGACATTCCAATAGCTTTCTGTTTGTGTCTGTTGTTGTGGCAGAAGATGTGGGGGCGGGGGTTAGATTGTCAGGGTGATCACGGCCGCTTGAAGTCGGGTGAGCCTTTCAGACGCCTTTCAGCCCTCAAGGGGCCGTGACTGAAACATTTGCAACACGAATTCGACCGCTTTGTTGCAATTCGGGGGCTTGCTGGCGTTGACTTGCCCGCACGATCCACTTAGAGACCGGGCTTCGAAACATTTCTGGCGCGAATCCGTTCGGGATTCGCCCCAACAGATCCGGAGAATAGCGATGAAGCGCACATTTCAACCGTCAAACCTGGTCCGCAAGCGGCGCCACGGTTTCCGCGCGCGGATGGCAACAAAAGCGGGCCGCAAGATTATCAACGCCCGTCGCGCCCGCGGCCGGAAATCGCTCAGCGCGTAAAGCCTTTGCGACATGACTTCGGTAAAGCCGCCGCGGGCAACCGCTGGCGGTTTTGTCGTTTCCGGGAGTACCCTGCCCAATGTCCCTGCCCAGCCTTACGATTCTGACCAAACGCGCCGACTTTCTGGCCGCAGCACGCGCGCGGCGCGTCTCGCGTCCGGCGTTCACGTTGCAAATGCGCAAATCGGATGTGCCGGATGAGATCCGCGTCGGCTTCACCTGCTCAAAAAAGGTCGGCAACGCCGTCGCCCGAAATCGCGCCAAACGGCGTTTGCGCGAGATTGCCCGCCTTGTGCTGGCCAAACAGGGGCAGGCGGGGTTCGACTACGTTCTCATCGGCCGCCGTGAAACGACCGCCGCCCGCCCCTTTGACCAACTCTGCCACGATCTTGAAACGGCACTTGCCGAATTGCATCCCGCATGAGTCCCCTCGCTCGCATCGTCGCCCTGCCGGTTCAGGCCTATCGGTTGGTCTTTAGCCCTTGGGTCGGCTTCAATTGCCGATATCACCCGACCTGCTCGGCCTATGCCCTTGAGGCGTTGGAAAAACACGGGGCCTTCAAAGGCACCTATCTTACGATCAGACGCATCGGACGCTGCCACCCCTGGGGCGGGACCGGCATTGACAACGTGCCACCCAAAGACCCCTAAGCGCGCACCCACGCTTGTGTGACAAGGTTGTTTTCCTGCTCGGACCAAAGTGCGTGAAGCATTTCAGCCTGATCCTGAAAGTCCTCCTCAAGCACGTCGCAGCCCCAGATGCGGTCCGTTCGGAAATGGCGAAATCCGTTTCGCAACTCGCACCACGCGGCGATAAGCACACTCTCGAGATGATAGATCACCGCGACCGGGCGCACGATACGCGTCGTCTCTTTGCCGTCCTCGTCACGATAGGTCAGACGCAGCTTCCGCGCGCCGCGGACCGCATCACGCAACATCGCGACAGACACACACCCCTTCGCCGGGTCATCCGGCGGGGCGCCCCACGGCGACACATGCAATCGCGGCTCCTCAGTCTGCAGCGCGTCGATCTTCTGAATGATGCGTGACGCGGCGCGTTCCAGCGACCCATCCCCGGTGCGCCCCAGCATCATCAAACCAACACGCAACGCCTCAATCTCCTCAAGGTCGAAATTGAGCGGCGGCAGATCATATCCACG
>JABDQU010000011.1 GCA_013042105.1 Boseongicola sp. | reverse complement strand
GTTCGGGTGTCACGGGCGGTGCGCCGCAGGTGCGGTTTGACATCGATGAAACCAACGCGCGGCTGTTGGGGTTCGATGTGACGTCGATTGCCAATCAGTTGCAGGCGTCCCTTGTGGGGGTGAGCGGCGGAAGTCTGGTTGAGGGCACGGATCAGTTGCCGGTGCGGGTGCGGTTCAATGAGACGTTCCGCGCAGACCTTGGTGCGATTTCCCAGATGCCGGTGGTGCTGCCGGGGGCGGCGGCCATTTCGGCGACGGGGGCATTGCCGATTGTGCCTTTGTCTGCGCTTGCGAATCCGGTGCTGGAACCCGCGCCCAGCGTTATCACGCGCCGCAATGGCGAGCGGATGAATACGGTGCAGGCGTTTATCGTCCCGGATGTTCTGCCCGAAGAGGCGTTGCAGTCGATCCTTGCGGGCCTTGAAGAGCGTGGTTTTGCGGTGCCGAGCGGATATCGGCTGGAGCTTGGTGGCGACAGTGATGCGCGGTCGAACACGGTCGGGAATTTGCTGGCCTCGGTGGGTTTGATCGTGACGCTGACGATTGCGACGATTGCGCTGACATTCAATTCGTTCCGGCTGACGGCGGTGGCTTTGGTGGTTTGTGTGCTGTCGGCGGGGCTGTCGATGTTGTCTCTTGCGGTTATGCAATTTCCGTTTGGAATCAATTCGATCATCGGGGTGATTGGCTCAATCGGTGTGTCGATCAATGCGGCGATCATCATTTTGACCGGGCTTCAGGGGAACAAGGCCGCGAATGCGGGTGACCGGGGGGCGATGGCGGATGTGGTGACGGGATCAAGCCGTCACATCATCTCGACCACGATCACGACCTTCGGAGGCTTTCTGCCGTTGATTTTGGCCGGTGGCGGGTTCTGGCCACCGTTTGCGGTGGCGATTGCCGGGGGCGTTCTTTTGTCGGCGGTGGTGTCGTTTTACTTCACGCCGGCGATGTTCTCGCTGATCCATCGGCGGGTGGCGGACACGGACGGGGGCGTCCGTGATGTGACGCCCAT
The DNA here is from genome assembly GCA_013042105.1 of Boseongicola sp. Classification (GTDB taxonomy): domain Bacteria; phylum Pseudomonadota; class Alphaproteobacteria; order Rhodobacterales; family Rhodobacteraceae; genus Boseongicola. The sequence continues at coordinate 1,803 of JABDQU010000011.1, read as the reverse complement.
TGCGGCGGAGTAGGGGCTGGGCTAGGCCGGGGTGACCGGAGGTTTGCCATGACGAGATATGCCATTTCTGAGCCCGTGCGTGTGGGTTTGCCCGTTGTTGGGAGCGACGCGTTGTTCCCTGTGCGGCGGGTTTACTGCATCGGGCGCAACTATGCGGCGCATGCGATCGAGATGGGGCATGATCCGGACCGCGAGCCGCCGTTTTTCTTTCAAAAGAACCCGGAGAACCTCGATCCGTCGGGGGAATTTCCTTATCCGGGACAGACGTCGGATGTGCATCACGAGGCGGAGATGCTGGTCGCTTTGGCGTCGGGCGGGCGCGATATTGCCGTGGCGGATGCGTTGGATCATGTGTTTGGCTATGGGCTGGCGCTGGATATGACGCGGCGGGATTTGCAGGGCGCGCAGAAGAAGATGGGGCGGCCCTGGGAGATCGGGAAGGCGTTTGAGCGTTCGGCGCCTTGTGGGCCGGTGCATCCGGTTTCGGCTGTGGGGCATCCGAGCGAGGGGCGGATTTCTTTGAGCGTTAACAATGATTTGAGGCAGGACGGCGACCTGAACCAGATGATCTGGAAGGTGCCGGAGATGATTGCGTATCTGTCGGAGTATTTCGATCTGGGCGCGGGCGATGTGATCTTGTCGGGGACACCTGCGGGTGTTGGGCCGGTCCAGCGTGGTGACGAGATGGAGATGACCATCGAGGGTCTTGGTGCGCTGGCCGTGCGGGTCGTTTGAGCTTGGTGTGTGCGGGGCGCGTTAGGCGCGCTTGACGTTGTAGTAGTCGAGATACCATTCGATAAAGCGGTCGACGCCTTCGGAAACGGGCGTGTTCGGGCGATAGCCGGTCAGGCGTTCAAGCAGATCAGAGTTCGCCCATGTGCCGGGCACGTCTCCCATTTGCATTTCCATGAAGTTCTTCTCGATTTCCATGCCCAGCGAGCGTTCGATTTCCGAGATGAAGTCCATCAGGGGGACGTTGTGGCCGTTGCCGATATTGACGACGCGGTGCGGGCCGACGGGGCTTAGGGTGTCGCCTTCGACGGGTTCGGTGCGGTCCTCGACGGTCTGTGGTGCGGCGTCGATCAGGAGGCGCACGGCTTTCACAAGGTCGCTGACGTAGGTGAAATCGCGCGACATGTTGCCGTGGTTGTAGACGTCGATGGGGCGGCCTTCGAGGGCGGCTTTGGCGAATTTGAACAGGGCCAGGTCGGGGCGGCCGTAGGGGCCGTAGACAGTGAAGAACCGGAACATGGTGATCGGGATGCCCCAAAGGTGGGCATAGGCGTGGGCCATGTTTTCATTAGATTTTTTCGTGGCGGCGTAGAGTGTCAGGGGCGTGTCGGTGACGTGGCTTTCGACGAAGGGCATGTCGGTGTTGGCACCGTAAACGGACGACGTTGAGGCCATGAGGAGGTGCTGGGGCGCGGCTTCTTTGGCGCATTCCAGCAGGTTGAATGTGCCGAGGATGTTGGTTTCGACGTAAGAGCGGGGGTTTTCCAGGCTGTAGCGGACCCCGGCTTGGGCGGCGAGGTGGATGACAATGTCGGGGCGGCTATCGGTAAAGGCTTTGGTGAGGGCGTCGACGTCTTCGAGACGGGCTTCGGTGGTGCGAAACGCGGGGCTTTGCAGCAGGTTCTGGTGGCGTCGGCGTTTGAGATTGACGTCGTAATAATCGGTCATGCCGTCAAAGCCCATAACCTCGAACCCGGCGGCGAGAAGCTCTTTGCAGAGGTGATATCCGATGAAGCCTGCGCTGCCGGTGACCAGGACGCGGCGGGTTTCGTGGCTCATGGGTCGGTGTCC